>NZ_JAVRCK010000011.1:0-132786 GCF_034530815.1 Nostoc sp. DedSLP03 | reverse complement strand
TCTATCTCTCCAGATGTACGGAGTTTTTTCAGAAATCAAATACTAGTCCTATATATGCAGAAAGTTGGGAAAAGGATTTTCCCGATAGTTATAGTTATATAATTCCCGCAGATGTTGCTAAAGTAGTATTCTCTTCGCTACAGGCTAAAAGTTTAGTCTGACAGTAGTTGGGTAAAATTATCATCAATTTAAAATACCTGCCGATCAACCTGAGATGTTACCCAAACAGGAACCAAAAGCCATTATCCCCAGTTTGATTTTGTAGCATCTTAGCATCTACTCATGAAAGAGAAGTAACAAGCCGCACTATCGCTTCAACTATCCTAGCTTCTTAGAAAAACTTCTTTGGAGACACAAGTGCTGATATACGTCTTTACATACCCAATGACCAATGACCAATGACAAATGACCAATGACCAATGACCAATGACCAATGATCAATGACTAATAATTAATTTATTTCCACCCATGCATGGATGCTACGCCTTTTGTAACCCATTCAATAGCAATTGGGGGAGCTTCTGATATCAAAATACTAGGATAAACTGCTGCACCCCAATCGGGATGAACTAACACACGGCATTGATTTTTGATTACCGGATAGTTTAGCAAAGCTTTGACAACTGCTGTGTCGTCGTGAGGAATTGCTCCGGGATGGGAGAGTAAAGGATAGCCTGTACGAGGGTCAATCAGATCGGTTAAATAGCCGCGATCGCGCAGATTAAATGCTAAATCACAGCCAAATCTCATAAACTTTTCTCGTAAGCGTTCTTTCTCTGACTCTACTTCTGCTGTCTTTTCGACTAATTGATAACGCGATTGTTGTAATACAATCACTACTCGTAAAAATGGCTGCCGTTTCCAATCTGGTAATATCCGTTCGCAGTTGGCACAGATATATTGGCTGGGAGCATGAATTGAAATTTGAACCGCTTGTCCTGTTTCGCCAACTAAATTAATAGGACAGACTTGCTCCGAAGTGTAAACTTTGGGATAGTTCACTAAATTGATTCGGCTTATACAAATTTTTTAATTTAATCTCCGGTATAGATGATACCTCTTAAAAGTTAAGATAAATCATCATTTTTCTATAATATGTTACTTTTTTGGGAAGCAGTTAATAATAATTTGAGAAATTTAATCCGAATTTTATCCTTTATTAACCTGTTCTCATGGAATTTGCTGCGATCGCTGTAGATATTGGCAGAGATACAGCGTGTGTTAGACAAGCTATGTCTATGGTGGTCACTGAGCTTGCCGAAGTGCGGGCTACGCCTACGTAGATGAAATATGTTCGATCGAAATCCCAAAAAAGCAAAGCAGGTTGAAGTAAGCAGAAAATAACAAAAGTAATTATGTCTGCCAAAAAATACTTCAGCTATGCAGCCTAATTTCTATAACACTCAATTAATTGAGTTTTAAAGAATTCACCGGCACTTCATCCCAAGAATCGACTGTCCGCAATCGTGCCACCCAACCTGCTGCTTTTTGCCTCTCAGTCAAATTATTTTGAAATGAATCATGGCAATCTTTGGCTTGAGATTCATTACGAGTGGCAATACAGGCATGAATCATCCCAGACGGATCGATTTGCTCATTTACCCAAATAGTCATAGAATATTTCCTCAATAACTGTAGCGAACAAAGCTATTCGTCATTTTAGAATACTATTAGAGTCAAAAGTTTTAGAGCAAAATTCAGTAACAAATAGTGAACTAACCCCAATTACTGATTGCTAATTTACAATTACCCAGTTTTGCTTCATTTATTTGGCGGATATGATTTATCTCTTCTTTCGTAGCGACGACGGTAGAGTAATTCTAACTGTCCGCCATATTCTTGAATCCAAGCAATCTGGCGCTGGTAGAGTCCGCGGAAGGTATTGGCAAATAATAGTGTAAAGATTGCCACTACCAACCCTGATGCTGTGGATACTAAAGCTTCACTAATTCCAGCTGTCACACCTGTTGTTTTACTACCTCCCACATCTCCGATATTCAGAGAAGCAAAAGAGTTAATTAATCCCAATACAGTGCCGAGAAGTCCTAACAAAGGCGCAAGACCAATAATTGTCTCAAAAATATTTTGGGAGCGCTTGAGTAAAGGGATTTCGGCTTGTGCTTCACTTTCTAATGCCAAACGAAATTCGTCTGGTGTTGGCTCTTGCAATTCTAAAGCTGCTAAAAAAATTCGAGCTAGGGGTAAATCAGTATTTTTGTGCAATTTATCTAAAGCACTAACTACATTATCAAGGCGATAAAGGTGTAGCACTTCTCGCACTACCTTGTTTTGCCGATTATTTATCTTTATCCAAAAGATGATACGTTCGATAATCAGCGCCACTCCTAACAAAGAGAATGCCAGCAGAGGCCACATGACCACGCCACCTGCTGCAAACAGATTACTAATTTCCATTTATTATTTTTTAACTCTTCAACAACGCTACATTAGCAGATCGTTGAGATGGAGTATTTTAAGGCTGCGTTGTAGTCACAGCAGCTTTTGGGCTATCCTTAGTTTGGCCGATCGCAGCTTATATGGAGATACATAGGATGAGTAAGCCTAATTTTCATACAATGAGCCAGAAAGAGTTACATGATTACGTTCTTGCTCATCGGGAAGATCGGGAAGCTTTCTATGCTTATGTGGATAAGCTGCATATCGAAGGTAATTGGATTGAAATGCCACCGTTAGAGTCAGAACAAGATTTAGAAAATTATCCTCAGTTCATTGAGCGTATTCGCAGCAGTTCTGAACCACGAGATGGAGTAGTTTAAGGCTTACAGCAGTTTTTCTGCTATCCTCAGTTTGGCCGATCGCGATCGCGGATTCTGACTAATTTCCTCTTCTTGGGCAATAATTGGCTTTTTTGTCAAGACTTTTAATAAAGGTGAATTTCTTAAACCATGTTTCACTGGGCGGTCTTCTAAACTGTGGAAACTGATAATTGCAATTCTACCGCCAGGGACAAGGGCATTTGGTGCTTTATCCAAAAAGGTTTCTAAGGATTTTAACTCGTCGTTGACGACAATTCGCAAAGCTTGAAAAACACGGGTAGCAGGGTGAATTCTCCCATAACGGTATTTTGGAGGAACTGAAGAAGCGATCGCATCAGCTAATTCTGTAGTCGTATGCAACGGTCGGCGTTCTACAATGCGTCTCGCAATCCGCCGCGATAATCTTTCTTCACCGTACTTAAAGAAAATATCAGCTAATTCTGCCTCATCCCAATTATTAATTACATCAGCAGCAGTTAGCGATCGCCCTCGATCCATTCGCATATCCAAATTCGCAGCTTGGCGGAAGCTGAAACCTCGTTCTGCACGATCTAAATGGTAAGAACTTACCCCCAAATCGGCGAGAATACCATCGAAAGTCTTGGGGGGAAATTCGTAGTCGGCAAAATTGCGATGAATAAATTGTATGCGATCGCCAAACTCAGCTAATTCTTTCCTCGCTGCTGCTAAAGCATCCTCATCTTGGTCAATTGCCGTTACTTGTACATCTGGCGCAGCTGCTAAAATCAAACGGCTGTGACCTCCACCGCCTACCGTCGTATCAAGATAATGACCTCTTGGAGATACCGCTAGACCTGCGATCGTTTCCTGCGGTAACACTGGTAGATGGGAAAATGTCGGTTCTTCAATAGCTAGCTGACGATTCATGAGACTTAGGGCAAAAAACCACAGATGAACTTTAATTATGTATTCTTTTCTTTGTATCTTTGCGGGTTTATAGCTAAAAAATAGTTTTTAAACCACTAAGACACAAAAGAAAATATCATAAACTCAACACTCAGCGTCAGCCTTGGATGTTGAGGTTTAAACATCTGTGGTGCTATTTTTTACCTTTTTTCTGGTAAATCATCGAATTTGGTATCACTTTTAATTTTTTCTCCATATTTAAATGGTCATTTAAAATAAAAATGAATACATTATCGAGAAATTCGTTTTCCTGTAACAAGCTGTTCACAAGTTTAGAGCAATCGGGTTTCTCAAGACCTTCTAAAAAGGTAATTTCCCGCTTTAAAGCTAAAACGTAAAATGGTTTTTCAGGAAAAAATTGCATATTTTTTTGCACCAAGTAAGCAGTTTTTATCTCCGGGTGATGAGAAAACTGCTGACGAAGCTTATTTACATCTATATCTGAAACAGTATGAGATTCCAATTTATCCTTTTCTTTCACACTGGAACGTTCTTGCTGTGCTTTCAAAATTAATTCATGATAATTTACGGCACGTTCTTGATAAGATTTTGCTTCCTTAATTTTTCCTTGTTGTTGAAGAAAATAGCAGATTGTCTGACAACCTTCTATGACTATACTTGAGTCTTGCTCTATTGCTTTCTCAATGTATTCTATTCCGGTTACATCCTGTTGGTTTAATAAGATTTGACCTAGTAAATAATTAGCTGAGGCGTGGCGAGCATCGCGATGAATAATTTCTTCTAATAGTGGTATAACCGCTTCTTCACTATCAAACTCAAATGTTAAAAAGGCTCGTTGAGTAGCTTCATCTAAAGTTAGCTGTTGTGTTTTTGCTTTTTGATTTAAATCTTTTAAAGTAGCTATTGAATTTTGAAAATCAGCATATTTTTGTCGCCAAGGTGTTGCTATTTCTTCTCGCCAAGCTTGACTAAAATGTGCGATAAATTTTTCTAATCTATTTTCCAGCAATTTTTGAGCAGCACTAATTTCAATTGGTGCAAATATAGCTAATTCCTGCTGAGGATTGAAGATGTATTCCAAGGCTTTTAGCCTATCTGTGAGGCAAGGATGGGTATCAGCATTATTAGTTTTTTTGGCTAAGGCTTCCATTAAATAACTACTTGTTATCTCTTGATGAAGTCTCTGACTTAAAGCCTGTTGCATAGCCATATAAGTCATTTTTGGTGGTTCGATTTCTGTTTCAACTTGTTTATAGATGCTAGACCAAAAATATCTTTCTAGAAATCTAGCTTTGACTTCCACATTTATCAATGTTTCAGCAGCATTTTTTTCTCCCGTTAGCTCAACGGCACATCTATCCGCTTCATATTCGTCCATCCGTGCCAATACAAAAGAATAGGCATAAAAAAACGGGCTGTACCATGTCAAGAAACGCTCAAAAATTAACGATGATACTTCATTTCCACCTTGTCCTAGTCCCTTAACAATGCGATACCATGTTTCACGTTGGCGATAAATCCAACCACTAAAACGGCTGTGATTTCCTGATAAATGTCCTAGTTCATGGGCTAAGACAGCCCGAAATTGTTCGGGTGGCAGTGCTAGCATGAGTGGTAGACCCACAATTAAGTAATTTTGCTGCCATCCCAGCAAACCTAAGCGTGGTATTTGGACAACTGCTGCATTAAAATCGTTGGTCAGCAGAATGTGGTGAAACCGTGGAGCTTTTAGCTTCGATGAGATTTCGTTAATTAATGAATAGAGATTGGGTACATCTTTGGATTGTAATGGTAAACCTGTTGGTGGGGGAAAAGAAACCCAAAGCGATCGCAGTAACACCAATGCAAACGCCAACAAAAACAGAACACCTTTCAAAGAGGAGGCATTAACTGAATGAGCCTCAAACATCAAAAAGATAATACCTACCAGCAGAGTTAATGTTACAGCTATAACCAAAAATATATATGCATACCCTAAAGTAGCCAAAAAAGCAACGTGCAATTTATAAAGACGCGGTTGTTTATTAGCAAAAACTTCTAACTTCTGAATTAGCTTATCAAAACGCTCTTGATTGAAAGTCATAAATATGTATCAGCGCTATAAAACTGTAATATAGCTGACACAATATCTCTATGACTTACGTAAAAACTCAGAAGTCGTGGGGCATCCCTTCTCTGCGAGACGCTACGCGAACGGCTTTGCTCAGGGCAAGTGGGTTTGGGCATTGTCCTCTTGTCCCAGCACGATGAGGTGAAAAAAATCCGATGCCTCAATTAAGTGGATATCGAGCTTCCATATAATAGTTGAAGAAGTGCAACAAACTAAAACATTCTGGTTGGCATCTTAGCGGTTCAATTTAAAATTTGCCTTCAGCACGCTACACGAACACAACGGGAGAACACGAAATCTATGACCAGACTAGAAACCCGCACTGAACCAATGGTGCTAAACATGGGGCCACACCACCCCTCGATGCACGGGGTTCTGCGGCTAATCATGACTCTGGATGGCGAGGATGTCGTTGACTGTGAACCAGTCATCGGCTATTTGCACCGAGGAATGGAAAAAATCGCCGAGAACCGCACTAATGTAATGTACGTTCCTTACGTCAGTCGCTGGGATTACGCGGCGGGAATGTTCAACGAAGCCGTCACTGTTAACGCCCCAGAAAAACTTGCAGGTGTCGCTGTTCCCAAACGCGCTAGCTACATCCGCGTCATTATGCTGGAGTTGAACCGCATCGCTAACCACTTGCTATGGTTTGGCCCCTTCCTCGCTGACGTAGGCGCTCAAACTCCCTTCTTTTACCAATTCCGTGAACGGGAGATGATTTATGATTTGTGGGAAGCTGCCACAGGTTATCGGATGGTGAATAATAACTACTTCCGTGTTGGTGGAGTAGCGGCTGATTTACCTTACGGTTGGGTAGATAAATGTCTGGAATTCTGCGACTACTTATTACCTAAAGTTGATGAGTACGAACGTTTAGTAACCGATAACCCCATCTTCCGGCGACGTGTTGAGGGTATCGGGACTATCACGCGAGAAGAAGCAATTAACTGGGGACTTTCTGGCCCAATGTTACGCGCTTCTGGCGTGCAATGGGATTTACGAAAAGTTGACCATTACGAATGCTACGACGATTTCGACTGGGATGTGCAGTGGGAAACTGCCGGTGATTGCTTTGCCCGTTATGTGGTGCGGATGCGGGAAATGCGCGAATCTGTAAAAATTATTCGCCAAGCAATTAAAGGACTTCCTGGCGGCCCTTACGAAAATCTGGAAGCCAAGCGTTTAGCCGCAGGTAAAAAATCCGAGTGGGACGCATTTGATTACCAATTCATCGGTAAAAAAGTTTCCCCCACTTTCAAAATGCCCAAGGGTGAAATCTACGCCCGTGTAGAAAGTGGCAAAGGTGAATTGGGAATTTATTTGGTTGGCGATGATAACGTCTTCCCTGCACGTTGGAAGATTCGTGCAGCAGATTTCAACAATCTCCAAATTGTTCCACATTTACTGCGCGGGATGAAGGTTGCAGATATTGTGGTGATTCTTGGTAGTGTTGACGTAATTATGGGGTCTGTGGATAGGTAGAGTAAATATCTATCTCAGTAATTTTTAGAGCAGTTGTATTTACAGTGCAACTGCTCTATTTTTTTAATTCTTTAGGATTTGACTATACCAGACTAATAAATAAAATAAGCTGTTCCACATTTAACTTGCATATCTTAGGCGCGCGAGACGCCCACGCTACAACAAATGTACAATTTCAGATTATGCAAACTAGATATGGTTTAGCTTACCAATTTCATCAGAGCATCTGACTCTAAAATTTTCAAAGCTTTTAAATCCATACTCAGAATGTTTAATCAGTTTAAGAATGAAATCATTAGGGTGCATTAAAGTAAAAAATATTGACCCTTTACTAACGACCTTTTTCTATGACACCTTCCAAAAACCAGGTTTATCCCGTTATTTGGCACAACGACTCAGTGTCACTAATTGACCAAACTCGCTTACCCAATGAATATGCATTTGTGGAAATTCACCGCAGTGAAGATATGGCGCGGGCGATTAAAACGATGATTGTGCGAGGTGCGCCTGCAATTGGTGTAGCTGCGGCTTATGGAATGTATCTTGGTGCAAGGGAAATTAAAACAAGCGATCGCACCGAATTTTTGCAACACTTAGATAAAGTAGCCCAGTTGTTGCGTTCTACTCGTCCGACGGCGGTAAATTTATTTTGGGCAATAAGCCGGATGCTGAAAGCCGCCTACGAAACTCTGGGAACAGTAGAAGAAATTAAGCAAACCCTTTTTCAAACAGCCCAAGCAATCAACGCTGAAGATTTGCAAACCTGTCAAGCGATTGGCAACAATGGTTTAGCAGTCTTGCCCAATACTCCAGAAAAGCTCAGGTTACTTACTCACTGCAACGCTGGGGCATTAGCTACTGCTGGTTATGGTACAGCCTTGGGTGTTGTACGTTCTGCCTGGAGAGAAGGACGTTTAGAGCGTTTATTTGCCGACGAAACCCGTCCCCGCTTGCAAGGTGCAAAACTCACCACTTGGGAATGCGTGCAAGAAGGTATTCCAGTTACATTAATTACTGATAATATGGCAGCCCATTGCATGAAACAGGGTTTGATTCATGCTGTAGTTGTGGGTGCCGATCGCATTGCTGCTAATGGCGACACTGCTAATAAAATTGGTACATACAGTGTAGCGATCGCAGCTAAAGCTCATAATATCCCCTTCTTTGTCGCTGCACCCCTTTCCACCGTTGATTTTGAATTAGCTGATGGCAGCCAAATTCCCATTGAAGAACGCGAACCAACAGAAATCTATCAAATTGGCGATACCATTCTCACACCTGCGGGTGTAGATTTTTACAACCCAGCTTTTGATGTCACCCCAGCTAAGTTGATTACAGCCATCATTACAGAGAATGGAGCGATCGCACCCGATCGATTGGCGAAATCACAGGTAAAGCAAGTACCGATTGCGTGAAATCCGAATTAATAAAGAACTTGCGCCAAGTTTTCGATAACTCTACCTATTGCTTTAAATCCGAATAACGGAAACGCTATATACGAGATTGCCCCAAAATAATCTCCGACTTTTTAGAAAAGCCGGAGACTTTGTTTTGTGACTACTTTAAAATCTAACGGATCAAAATTTATCAGTAATTTTTTCAATAATTTTATCTAAACTTTGTATTATGACTAAATTCAATAAGCAAAATCCGCAATTACTTTCTCAAAAGAAGCTTTGACTTACTCAAAAGAAGCTTTTGCTTACTCATTTTGGTGTTTTCCGCAAGTAAAAGAAGCTTTGACTTACTCAAAAGAAGCTTTTGCTTACTCATTTTAGTGTTTTCCGCAAGCAAAAGAAGCTTTGACTTACTCAAAAGAAGCTTTTGCTTACTCATTTTGGTGTTTTCCGCAAGTAAAAGAAGCTTTTGCTTTCTCAAAATGCCATTTGACTTACTCAAACCCCAGTTTGCTTTTTGATTTTGGTGTTTTTTGCAAATAAAATGCCATTTCGCTTTTTTAAAATGGTTAATTTATCAGAGGATGTCTGAGGAGTATTAAATATTTGTCGATCTCCCCTAACCACCCTTAAAAAAGCTGGCGTTGTATGCACAAGTTAAATTACCCCCCTTAATCCCCCCTTGCAAAGGGGGGAAACAAGAGATCGAGTTCCCTCCCCTTTACAAGGGGAGGGTTAGGGTGGGGTAATTCGGCTTGTGACTAATTAAACCTAATATAATTAACCAAAATGTTGAATAATTGCCTCTGCAAATTCAGAACATTTCAAGGGTTCAACAGGCGGTTCTAGCAACCGGGCTAAATCGTAGGTGACTTGACTACTCGCGATCGCATCGCTTAAACCTTTCTTAATTAGGTCTGCGGCTTCTTGCCAACCCAAAAATTCCAGCATCATCACACCAGATAAAATTACTGAACCAGGATTAATCCGATCTAAGCCGGCGTGTTTGGGTGCAGTGCCGTGGGTAGCTTCAAATATGGCACTAGAATCACCAATATTTGCCCCTGGCCCCATTCCCAAACCACCAACAATGGCGGCGGCGGCATCAGACAAGTAATCGCCGTTTAAGTTCATCGTCGCCAAAATCGAATATTCATCCGGTCTGGTTTGGATTTGTTGAAAAATACTGTCAGCAATCCGGTCATTCACCAAAACTTTCTCTTTCCATTTGCCATCGCCGTGAGTTGCCCAAATTGAGTTAAGAACAGTTTCAACTTCCTTGACAATTTGCGCTTTTTTCTCATCAGTGAGACTATCAAACCCAGGATCGATCTCGCGGGCGTTTTCTTCCAAGGAAATATTCGGATTTTTTTCCTTGTTACTCAAAATCCAAGATTCCCGTTCGGTGACAGTTTCTTGGCGAAATTCGCTGGTTGCTAGTTCATAACCCCAATCGCGGAAAGCGCCTTCGGTGTACTTCATGATGTTGCCCTTATGCACCAAAGTCACTTGTTGCTTGTGTTTGGGCAATAGCAAGGCGTGTTTGATGGCACGTCTGATTAGACGCTGAGAACCAGTTTTGCTGATGGGTTTGATGCCAATCCCAGAATCAAGAGGAATGCGTTTTTTCCCATGTTCTGGGGTAGCGGGGATCAGTTCTTCATTGAGAATTTTAATTAAGCGATCGCCGATTTCGCTACCTTGTCGCCACTCAATACCTAAATAAATATCTTCCGTATTCTCCCGATAAACAATGACATCCAGCTTTTCGGGATTTTTGTGGGGTGAGGGCGTACCCGCATAGTAACGGCAAGGACGCACGCAGGCATACAAGTCAAAAATTTGCCGCAGCGCTACATTTAAAGAACGAATTCCTCCACCAACAGGAGTAGTCAAAGGCCCTTTAATAGCTACACCATACTCTTCAATTGCCGTCAAAGTGTCTTGAGGCAAATACTGATAAGTTCCGTATAAATCGCAAGCTTCGTCTCCAGCGTAAACCTTGAACCAGCTAATTTGACGCTGACCCTTATATGCTTTGGCTACCGCCGCATCTAGCACTTTTTGGGTAGCAGGCCAGATGTCTATACCTGTACCATCGCCACGAATAAAGGGGATAATTGGATTGTCCGGTACGATTGGTTCACCATTTTTGAAGGTGATTTTTGCTCCGGTTGCGGGGGGGGTAATCTTTTCGTACATCGTTCACACACTCCTAATCGATACGCTGCTATTCAAAAAACCTTATGTGGCAGGCTTGTATATTTTGCTATGTCTTTTGTTCACCAAACCATAAGGCACAGATTTTCCCCCTATTCCCCTTGTACATTATTTGGGGATTAACTGTGGGATTCAGTGAAGCGATCGCAATTTTGTACGATCAAAAATAGTAAACTACTTTTCGCTATCAGTGCTTCACTTTAAAGAATGCCCGATAGCTTACCGCTCTTTCACTGACCGTTAACACAAGAATGGCATGACAGACCCAATGATTTTATCAGGCCCTGCAAATGACATCGACTCCCTCCGACAACCGTTAATGGCTGGGTCTGAAAAAGTCCAACAGCAGATAATCCCACAGTTAGCTGAGTTAGGTAATGAGGGATTAGACGTGTTGATGGAATTTTTACTGAAACGACGTGAGAACCCAGTTACTTGGATTGATGGCAAAGCCTACCAAGTCCTTTACAGTTCTGATGCACCTCAAGCCAAAGAATTTTTGCGCTCCTGTTTTCCTGAAGGAATTGTACCTCTAAAATCAGAGTGCGGGATTAACTACAATTCTTTGCAACAGTTACTAGCTACTCAAGACTTCCAAGCAGCCGATCGCCTCACCATCGAAAAAATGTGCGAACTGTCAGGGCCAACGGCTGTACAACGAAAATGGTTGTACTTTACTGAAGTAGAAAATATTTCGGCTGTTGACTTGCAAACCATTAACAACCTCTGGTTAATCCACTCGGAAGGTAAATTTGGCTTTTCAGTGCAGCGAGAAATTTGGTTAAGTTTGGGTAAAAATTGGGAAAATTTCTGGCCGAAAATTGGCTGGAAAGCAGGTAATAACTGGACGCGATATCCTAACGGGTTTACCTGGGATTTGAGTGCGCCTAAAGGTCACTTACCCCTCTCTAATCAACTCCGGGGAGTACGAGTATTTGCTTCTTTACTCTCTCACCCAGCTTGGTTGAAGAATCCAGAAAAATGATTTTGAGCTTACGGACAAACAGATTATGATCGATCCCACCAACCGAGAATTCTACGTGATCATTGAACGGGATGAAGATGGTTACTATGTTGGAGAAGTTCCTCAACTAAAAGCCTGTTACAGTCAGGGAGAAACAATTGATGAGTTGATGGCTAATATGAAAGAAGTAATTGAACTTTGCTTAGAAACAAAAAATAATGAAAGAGTACCTGCAAATTAAGGTATAGAAAAGAGCGATTGAATTCCATGAAGTTTGAGTGGGACGAAAACAAAGCGGCAATAAACCTTTTAAAACATCAGGTTTCCTTTGAAGAAGCCAAAACTGTTTTCAACGATCCGCTCTATGTTGACTTCTACGATCCAGACCACTCAGATGATGAGGAGCGTTACCTTATTATTGGAGAATCAAGTCGGGGACGCTTACTAATCATATCGTATACGGAAAGAGGAAATTCAATTCGTCTCATTAGTGCAAGAGAAGTAACGCGATCCGAGCGAGAAGCTTATGAAGAAGGGTAAGTCACAAATGGAAGACGATCTGCGTTCAGAGTATGACTTAAATAGTCTAAGGGTTAGAAAGTTCGGCCCTGAACGAAAGAGCTTTGGTAAGACAACAATTCGTTTAGAACCTGATGTTGCAGAGGTTTTTCCCAATGCCGATGCCGTGAATGAGGCTCTAAGATTTCTGATTAGAGTTGTGCAGGACAACCAAGTTTCTGCACTTACAAAGCAGTCTCAAAATTCCTCAGATGGGGCAGATAAAAACTCCTAATGCTTAGTTGGAAGTGCCGCAGATCCGAAACTGAAAATATAAAATCAGATAATGGCAAATGTTCGTCTAGAAGATATTAAGCGTAGATTTAATAATGTCACTGCGATCGAGGATATTACCTTTGAAATTCCTGATGGCGAGTTTTGGGTTTTAGTGGGGCCATCGGGTTGTGGTAAGTCTACAATTTTGCGAACGATCGCCGGTTTAGAAACCGCTACATCCGGCAAACTCTATATTGGCGATCGCTTGGTAAATAATATTCCAGCCAGACAACGGGATGTGGCGATGGTGTTCCAAAACTACGCTCTCTATCCTCACATGAGTGTGGCCCAAAACATCGCCTTTGGCTTGCAAATGCGGAAAGTTGACCGAAAAATCATTGAAGAACGCGTGATGAATGTGGCGCGATCGCTTTCTCTCGATCGCCTGCTGGATCGCAAACCCAAACAACTTTCTGGGGGACAGCAACAAAGGGTAGCATTAGGGAGAGCGATCGCTCGCGAACCTCAAGTCTTTTTACTTGATGAACCTTTATCTAATTTAGATGCCCAATTGCGCGATGATACCAGGGCAGAATTGAAACAACTACATCAACAATTAGGGATTACAACTATTTACGTCACTCACGATCAAGTTGAAGCCATGACTTTGGCCGATCAAATTGTGGTGCTAAATCGCGGACGGATTCAACAAATTGGCGATCCTCAAACTATTTATGCAAATCCTGCTAATCAGATGGTGGCAACTTTTTTAGGCAGTCCGCCAATGAATATTTTGCCTGCAATCTATGAAAATAATGGTTTCGATGTGAGCGGACAGTTATTAGCAATCCCAGCAGTTGTGAAAGGAAAATTACAGTTGCATCAAGGACATAGTTATGATTTGGGGATTCGTCCAGAGTATATAAAAATAAACACTGATACTGACTCAGAACACAGTACTCAAAACTCAGGATTATTATCGGTTGAAGTTAAAGTTGTAGAACCTTTGGGAAGAGAAACTTTGATTCGTGCTGGTTTACCCGGTTCGGCGGTGATGCTGAATATTCAAGTAGGCTCTGATATGCGTTTTCGTTCAGGCGATCGCCTTTCTCTAGAGATCGATTTAAATCAGTTATTTGTATTCGATCCCAAAACTGGAGACAGGATCTTATAAAGAGTTCCTTAAACAGCCAGAAATAATCGCTAAATTCTAACTTTTTGTAGCCAAAATCTAAGAAAATAAAAATTGCAATAGAGACTTCATGGATTAGCTGTAAAAAGTTATATGACTATTAATCGACGCCATTTCTTGTTTTTACTGACATCAAGTACAGGTGCTTTTGCATTAGACGCTTGTGCATTGGCAGAGAAATCTCCTAATGGAAATGCTGCAACACCAAATACAACCGCAAATACAACACCTAATATAACAGCAAATACAACAGGTGCTATCCAATTACCACCTTTACCTTATGCCTACGAAGCACTGGAACCACACATCGATACCAAAACGATGCAATTTCACCACGATAAACATCACGCAACTTATGTGAAAAACCTGAATGCAGCCTTAGAAAAACATCCAGAACTCAAAGGTAAAACTGTTGAAGAACTGTTGCAAAAACTTGACAGTGTACCACAAGATATTCGCAAAACAGTACGTAATAATGGCGGTGGTCATGTGAACCACTCAATGTTCTGGCAAATTATGAAGCCAAAAGGTGGGGGAGAACCAACAGGAAATATCGCCTCCGCAATTAATCAAAATTTTGGCTCTTTTGCAGCTTTCAAAAAACAGTTTAATGAAGCTGGCGCTGGTCGTTTTGGTAGTGGTTGGGTTTGGCTAGTACGTAACAAAGGTGGCAAGTTGGAAGTGACAACTACAGCTAACCAAGATACTCCCTTAAGTGCAGGTAAATATCCCATCCTGGGTAATGATGTATGGGAACATGCATATTATCTCAATTACCAGAATCGCCGCGCTGATTATTTAGATGCTTGGTGGAACGTAGTTAATTGGGATGAAATTAACAAGCGGTTTGCAGCAGCAAGTAAATTTGCTTAACTATTGGGGCAAGAAGAGATAGAAAAATAAAAACTTAATCTTCCGCTCGTGTCAAAATAATTCGTAATTACAATTGGTGTTAGCTGTCTACCCTTTATAATTACGAATTAGTCAAAGAGGCTTTTGAGTCGGTACACCTACGGCACGAGGAAAATTAGCTGGAGTGGTAGCTACCTTACGCAAATAAACACAGTGCCGAATGCTGTGACTCAGAGGTGTTGTAAATTGTTCGATTGATTCAATAACACCACCCAACTGGTTCACAGCATTGTTTAAAGCAGCTGTTTCATCCTTTGTCCAATTACCGCGATAAATTATAGCTAAACCTCCCTGTTTGAGCAGTGGTAGGGTATATTCTGCACAGACAGAGGCTGCCCCGACAGCACGGATCAATGCAATATCATAAGCTAGTCGATGTTGGAGGTGCTGACCGATTTCTTCAGCCCTACCAACAAGAGTTTTGGCATTGGTAAGGGCAAGTTCAGTTAATATATTGTCGAGAAAAGTAATTTTTTTCCGAGTGGAATCGAGAAGAGTAATTGGGCAATTAGGTACAGTAATTGCTACGGGAACACCTGGAAAACCTGCACCTGTACCAATATCGACAATCGTAGGGGAAGCAGGAGAGAAATTTGCTGATGATAACAGAGGTGCAATTCCTCGCAGAGAATCCCAGAGATGTTTTTCCCAAAACTCTTGAGGTTCAACGATCCGAGTTAAATTTTGTTGGCGATTACCTTCTAGGATTAACTCATAAAGCTTTTGAAATTGCGCTTGTTGTTGAAGAGTTGGTTGCCAATTGAAAGTTTTCTGCCAGATTTCTGCCATCTCAGGCAATAGGTTTGTCATTTGTCATTTGTCATTTGTCATTTGTCATTTGTCATTTGTCATTTGTCATTGGTTATTCTCCCCCTGCCTCCCCTGCCTCCCCTGCCTCCCCTGCCTCCCCTGCCTCCCCTGCTCCCTGCCCCCTGCCCCCTGCTCCCCCTGCTCTCACACCGTTGGTAGAGGTTCTTTAACTTTGGATTCTAGTGTCTTTGGGTCTACTGATTCTAGTTCGCCGTGGTTGAGTGTCCAGCAACGGTCTGCGATCGCTAACAGATCCCCAGCATCGTGTGTCACAATTAACAATGTCCAATCTTGTTTCAGTTTCGCTAATAAATTTACCAGTTGCTGACGCATTGACCAATCTAAACCAGCTGTGGGTTCATCCAATAACAGTAAATTTGGCTGGCGAATTAATTGCACTGCCAAAGCTAAACGTCGTTGCTGACCACCACTCAAAGCATAAGGGGCAGCAGAAAGCGATAAATGCTCTAATCCGACTTCACTCAGCGCCTGTCTGACTCTTTCTGACCCTAACTCAGGATGTCCTAAACGCAATTCTTCTAAAATCGAACCACCGCAAAAGTGCCGCTCTGGAAACTGAAATACTAACCCGGCTAATTGTTGTAACTGTTCAGCTATAAGTTCTTGTTCCCGCCAGAAGAGTGCGCCAGTAGTGGGTTCGGCTAGTCCCGACAAAATTTCTAGTAAGGTACTTTTACCGGAACCACTCGGGCCAATAATCAGACCTAGCTGCTGGGGTGCTAATTCTAAATTGATCGATTTGAGAATCGCTGTTGGGCACGCTGTGGGATGATAATTTACATTTCGGAGATAAAGCATTTGTTAAAATTACCAAAAAGTCAGCAAATTACTGATTAGCTACACTGAGAGTATCTGGAAAATTCTAGAAAAAATTTACAGCGTATTACCTGGATTAACACCTTAATTTAGCAGCAAGAATTATCCACTTTTTCTCCATTGTGGCAGACTAAGCCTGAAATAATGGCTAGAGCAAGCCTGGAAATATAGAAAGATTACCAATATATAAAAAAATTTTGGTTGAAGCAAAGGCAAGTTGAAATTAACCATTTTTGCATTCTAAGTAACACATACAACTATTTCAACCGCAATTATTCTGAGGGTAAAAATGATTAAAAGGTTTTTTTCGCCTCGATTAGTAGTGTCTGCTCAACTCATTACCCTTGCTCAGACTGCTTTTGCAGCTGCTTTCGTACTTAATCTGTGGGTAAATCCCTCCTTCGCTGGCGATCCGTTTCGCGATCGCGAACCTCATCAAATTGGCGACCAAACAGAAGCAGCTTTTAAAGCAATTTTCCAACAGGGCAACTATCCAGCAGCACAGCGTTATTTGGAACAAGCACTATCCAAAGAGCCAAATGAACCTCTAGCTTATGCCATGAGCGCATCTTTAGCATACGGAAATAAAGATTGGGCTAAACTAGATACTTACAGCCAAAAAACTCTAGAAACTGGACAAAAACTGATTTCTAGCGATCCATTGCGTGGTAATTTATACACTGCTGTTGGTCATTTTTTAGAAGGTGCAACAATTATCACTCGTGAGGGTACAGTCAACGGTGTGCCGCAAGTCTTTAGTCGGTTGCGGCAAGTTTATGAATATTTAGACAAAGCCGAAGCAATTTCTGCCAACGATCCAGAACTGAATTTAATCAAGGGTTATATGGATTTATTGTTAGCGGTTAATTTGCCTTTTGCTAGTCCAGATCAGGCAATTGGACGCTTAGAAAAAAATGCTGCTCCTCAATATTTAGTAGATCGGGGTATTGCTCTTGCTTACCGGGATTTAAAACGGTATCCACAGGCGCTAGAGTATGTCAACCGGGCAATCAAAACGACATCCGATAATCCAGAAATTTATTATCTTAAAGCCCAAATACTGAAGCGACTGGGGCAAAGAGAAAAAAGTCAGCAGATGATCCAGGAAGCGATCGCTAATTTTGACAAAGCATTGACTAAAAAATCTCAACTCCCAGGCGATTTAGTCAAACAAATTGAACGCGAACGCAGAAGTGCTGTTAGCCTTAAGAATCCTGGATAATTGGGCATTGGGCATTGGGCATTGGGCATTGGGCATTGGGCATTGGGCATTGGCGATTAAGTTTTATTCTCTATTCCCTATGTCCCATGCTCCATGCCCCATTCCCCATTCCCTACTTTGATATGCTTATTTGCAGAAGAGTAATTGAGATAATAGACCAAAATGGAGATTCGGTTCCGCGAAATTAATCCTTTTGATATGTGGATTTGGCTGAAATTCAGCACAAATCCTTCTGCGCGTGAAAAGCAGTATGTAGAAGAAGTCTTTAATTCCTGGTTTTATCTAGGTAAATTGGGTGCGTTTAATGCAGAGAATCTTCAGGTGCAGGACACTGGACTCGATATCAGCTACATGAATTATGATGCACAAGGGTATGACAAAAGCTTGCTAGCACTGATGCACAACATGGGTGAGTTTGAATATGAGGGTCAGTGGGGGCGTTGTTGGTTTGACTTAGGAACCAGTGATGCGATCGCATTAGATATTTTAATCAACGCTCTCACCCAGCTAAGTCAGGAATATGTCACCATTGAAGAATTGTACATCGGTGGTGAAAATCCAGATTGGCCTATTGAAGATAGCGAAAGTCGTCCTCAGTCTATTTATGATAATTAGTTATAAAAATGAATAAAGCTGGCGAAATTCGGGTAATAGCCTTGGGGTTAATTCGGAATGGCGAACGCATATTTCTTTCTGAAGGCTACGACCCCGTAAAACAAGAAACATTTTATCGAGCTTTAGGCGGTGGTGTTGATTTTGGCGAAACCAGCCACGCCGCCTTAAAACGGGAATTTCAAGAGGAAATTCAGGCAGAATTAACGAATATTAAATATTTAGGTTGTATAGAGAACCTGTTTATATTTAATGGTAGGCAAGGTCATGAAATTATTCAGCTTTATCAGTGTGACTTTGCTGATTCAAAATTTTATAAACTGGAAAGTTTAGTTTTTTCTGAATCCCCACATTATAAACATAGAGCTTTATGGATAGACATTTCTCGCTTGAAATCTGGAGAATTAAGATTAGTACCTGAAGTATTTTTTGAATATTTATAAATAACATGGAACTTTACTAAGAGTGCTTTGCTGTTAATTATGTTACCGAACTCAGCAAAGACACAATATACTGGTTGAGACTAACGCCTTCTTGTTCAGAAGTCTCAGCTAAACACATATTATAAATTATCTCTGCTTGCACTGTACTGGGGTTTTTAGGGTGCGATCGCTCCATAGCCGAAGTAGTAGGGTTTGAGTACGAGCAAGCAATCTTTCTCAATAGCACTAAGAGAGTTTGAGACAGTTCTACAATAAAAGCAAAGACGTTGAGGTTGAACTAACCTAATGGGTGTACCTGAAACAAACCCAAAGATACCAATGCTTTCACCAAGCCTCTACGAAACTGATTTTTACGCTTGGACACAGGAACAAGTAACTTTACTTCGCAATCAGCAGTGGAGTCAGATTGATCTGCAAAATCTGATTGAGGAGATTCAATCTTTGGGTAAACAGCAACGTCAAGAATTACGAAACCGTCAGAGTGTGTTGATAGGACATTTACTAAAATGGCAGTACCAGTCTGGGCATCGTAGCCGTAGCTGGTTAGCAACACTTCGGATTCAACGCTTAGATATTGCTGAACTGCTCGAAGATAATCCTAGCTTAAAGCCCTACCTTGAAGAAGCACTTCGCAAAGCTTACCTTAAAGGTGTAGAATTAGCTGTTGGAGAAACAGATTTGCCCAAGCGTACTTTTCCGGTAGAGTGTCCTTATAGTTTGGTAGAGATTATGGACTATGATTTCTACCCTGGTGAACCAAGCAAGTTACTAGATGAATCAGAGCAGTAATTTGAAATTAAAGTAAATCTTCTTCAGATAGTTGGGCTATTTTCATCAAGGCTTTCAAGGTTCCAACTTTCAAATCTTGATTGCGGTGAACAGGAATTGACAGGATTTTTTGTACTTCGGGGTTTTCATAAATATAATGACTGCCAGTAATTCTTTGCAAGACCCAACCTTTTTGTTCCACAATCTTACAAAGTTGCTTGCCAGAAATCGATTTCATATAGCAATTTCGACAACTCGATCTGTTGACTCAATTGCATTACGACTGTTGGCAACTTCAAGCCAACCTTCAATAGCATCTTTTAAATTAGCCATTACCTCTTCTATGGTATCTCCTTCGGTAATACAACCGGGAAGCGCGGGAACCTCTGCCCAATAACCGCCTTCTTCTGCTGGATGAATGATTGCTTTAAAAGTACTTGGATCTATAGTCAAACCATTCATACCTGCAATAGAATTAAGAAATTCCATAGAAGCATTATACGTTAGTTCATTTATTTCTTTTTTAAGTTTTTCTGCATTTTTTGTACTAATAAGAGAATCGATTTCTTCTTTCAACAATTCTAAGTCTGAAAGGGTTAAAGAAGATAGTATCGACGATATTAAATGTACCTTATCGTTAATAGACATAATATTAAGTGTATAATCAACCACAGTTAACAGCTAAAGACGGAATTTTTATTTCACCATTATTACTACTTTAATCTATCTGTTTAAACTCCATATCCTATAAAGCTTCATCAATCCTCGAAACCAACGATCGCCAAATTCCGGATTCCGCTCTCGATACCAGCGATAAGTTTGCTCAATCTGAGCTTCCGCGATTGGGGTAATCTCAACCTGAAATGCCATACTTTTGCTGCATTTCTTGAACAAAATCCCCAATGGGGCGAGTTTGACCAGCGTTGAGTTCCTCGAAACCTTGTCCAATACCAGCAATTGTCTCCAACCGATCGATCAGTTGGCGTAATTTACTGGGGTCGATTTTGCCAGCATCTAGAAAGGTAACGAGGACTTGGGAGCGATCGCTAACATCTTGCGGTAGTTGGGTAAGGTGAATTTGCCCATCCTGATAAATGCCTTCGATAGTTTTGATCATGAGTTGAAGTCGCGTTGGTATTTCCTTTAATTCTACTAACTAGACTCAAAGGGCCGGGTTTGGAATTCCAGCCTGCTCAAAATGACATAGGTTTTCATTTGATGACTAATCTTTTTATCCCAATTAAACAACAGCCGCCTCTGGAATCGCACCTTGCATTCTCCCGAAAGCATCAATCAAATTTTGCAATTGTTGATCTGCTTTAAATACCCCTAACCCACGCACTGTCACTTTACCAGGAGAATATACAAACCGCGTCTTGAGATTGTCTGGTAAATTCGCCGCCAACAAATTCCAAGCGGGTTCTTCCATCGGCGTTTCTAAGACGACGTGCTGCTTGTTTTCTGGTTTAATTCGGCTAAATCCGAGTTTTTTTGCTAGCTGTTTGAGTTCCATAACTCGCAAAAGTTGATTTGCCGACACTGGTAAACTACCATAGCGATCGCTCCACTCGGCTGCAATCTGCTTTAATTCTGATTTAGATTTAGCTGTCGCTACCGCCCGATATGCACTCATCTTTTGATCCAAATCGGTGATATAATCCGCCGGAATAAATGCTGTCAAGTTAAGGTCAATTTGGGTATCCTCCACTTTCGGAATTTCTTGTCCGCGGATTTCCCGAATTGCTTCTTCAAGCATTTCCATGTATAAATCAAAACCGATGGCATCCATTTGACCGGATTGTTCTGCACCTAGCAAGTTACCCACGCCTCTGATTTCCATGTCGCGCATTGCTAGCTGATACCCAGAACCTAGCTGAGTAAATTCCTGAATCGCTCGTAATCGTTGCCGTGCCGCATCAGATAATGCCCGTTGCTTCGGATAAAATAACCAAGCATGAGCTTGTATCCCTGCACGTCCCACACGACCGCGTAATTGATACAGTTGTGCCAATCCAAAGCGGTGAGCATCTTCAATCAAAATCGTGTTGACTCGCGGAATATCTAAGCCAGATTCAATAATTGTCGTACAAACTAGGATATCTGCATCGCCATTACTGAAAGTGAGCATGGTTGATTCTAACTCGCTTTCATCCATTTGACCGTGAGCGATCGCAAACCTAGCTCCCGGTATTACTTCTCGTAAATTGGCTGTTGTCTCTTCAATTCCATCTACTCGTGGAACTACATAAAATACTTGTCCACCTCTGTCTAATTCTTGACGAATAGCAGTGCGGATACTTTCGGAATTTATTGGTGATAGATGAGTTTTAATTGGTCGTCTGGTTGGAGGTGGGGTGGTAATCAAACTCATTTCCCGAATTCCCGACAAGGACATATACAAAGTTCGGGGAATGGGAGTGGCGGAGAGGGTAAGCACATCAACTTGAGTTTTCAAGCTTTTAATTTTCTCTTTCTGATTTACCCCAAACCGCTGTTCTTCATCTACTACCAATAGTCCTAAATCCCGGAATGTCACGCCTTTACCTAAAAGTTGGTGTGTACCAACTACTACATCTAATTCACCCGTTGCTAATCGCTTTTGAATATCGCGGCGTTCTTCGGCGGAACGAAAACGGTTGAGCAAACCGACATTTACGGGGTAGGGAGCAAAACGTTCTTTGAGTGTATGGTAATGCTGCTGTGTTAAAATTGTCGTTGGCGCAAGGAGTGCCACTTGTTTACCGGCGGTGACTGCTTTAAAAACAGCACGAATCGCCACTTCCGTCTTTCCGAAACCGACATCGCCACAAACTAAGCGATCCATTGGGCGATCGCTTTCCATGTCGCGTTTTACATCTTGTACAGCTTTGAGTTGATCCGTTGTGGGTTGGTAAGGGAAAGAGTCTTCCAATTCTTCCTGCCAAGGCATATCGCTTGGAAAGCTAAAACCTTGTTGTTGCGATCGCGCTGCATACAGTTTCAACAAGTCCACCGCCAATTTTTTAATCGCTTTGCGGACTTTATTCTTGGTATTTTCCCAAGCTTTACCAGTCATCCGATTGAGTTCTGGTGCTTTATCACCTGCGGCGCGGAACCGCGATAAAGCACCTACTTGATCGGCTGCGACTCTGAGTAACCCGTCAGCATACTGCACTACCAAATAGTCACGTGTTTCGTTATTAATTGTCAAACTTTCCAGCTTGACAAATTTACCAACACCATGATTTCTATGAACGACATAATCGCCCGGACGCAACTTATTGGGATCGACTTGTTTAGAAGTAGCTTTGTGGCGCTTGCGGATATAGCCAGGAGTCGCTAAAGAATGTTGCCCAAAAAATTCCCGATCTGTAACGATTACCAATCGGTATGTAGGCAGAATAAAACCTTCTAATTCCGCCAAACCAGAATATTTTAAGGCTATGGGAGTATGGTTGATTTGCAGCTTATCAATAGCTTGGTAGTCGCGGGGATTGGGGATAAACTGAGCCGGACAATCATGTTCTTGTAACAGCGAGACAGAACGCGAAGGTTGAGCAGAAAGCAGCCAGATCGAAAAATTGCGATCGCGTTCTTGGCGGATGGTTTCAGCTAGTTTAGCAAACTGGTGTGGCGTGACTGGAACAGGACGGCTGGCAAGATTGATCCCATCATTTTCCTCTGATAATTCCGATAAATATAATGTTTTAAATCTGGCAACATCAACCAGACACTCATCAAACGAACGGTGAATTTTTGGCAATGTTAGGGGAGTTGATCCTTCTCCATGCGCCATTACCCATTGTTCCTGGGCATTTTCTACCCAGCGATCGCTATGAGCATGACACTGTTCTGGCTCATCAATGGCAATCAAGGTATTTTCTGCTAAGTAGTTTAGCAGAGATGCTGGTTGCTCGAATGCTAACCCCAAAAAGCGACGGCTACCCTCCAACATTGATGAATTCGCAGTGCTAAGTTCTGAGTCAGAATTTAACTCAGCACTCAGCACTCCGAACTCAGCACTATTTTTCAGTGCAGCCATCACGATGGGAGTAAAGCTAGTGGGGGTAAGAATTAACTGGTCAACTTTGTCGAGGGCGGAACGTTGGGTTGCTGGGTCAAATTCCCGCATTTGCTCGATTTCATCACCAAACCATTCCAACCTGACTGGAAATTCAGAAGAAACCGGGAACACATCAACAATATCGCCCCGCCGACTCCATTGCCCTTCCATTTCCACCAAAGGAACTCTTTCATACCCCAAAATAGTTATTTTCTCACTGAAGCTATTCAAGTCTAATTCCATCCCTTTTTTTAGGGTAAGACAGAATTGACCAAAAGCTTCTGGTGGTGGTAAATGAGGTTGCAGCGCCCCTTGAGTAGCCACAATCGCCATATTTGTCATTTGTCCTACCCTGCGGGAAGCCGCTGGCGCGTCTATGTCATTTGTCATTTGTTCTTGGTTTGTTTCTAATGACAACTGACTAATGACTAATGACTCTTGATTTTTGAGTAAATCTGCCAATACCTGCATTTGCCCCCAACTCATTTCAGTTTCCGGGTCAAAAGGTTCGTAGGGAGAAGCCTCGGAGGTGGGGTAAAAATGTACTGTTTGCCATCCCATTGCCTCCAGTTGTGCGTAAACGCGTCCAGCTTCTTCTAGGGTGGCGCAAACCACAAACAAATCTTTACCCTGAGACTGCGCTAATGCCGAAGCCACTAGAGTCTTGGGCAGCCTGGGAATGCCATTTAACCGCAATTCTTGGTGTCGATTCAGCTTAGAAATAAATTCAGTGGTGAGCGGCGATCGGCCTAAGGCACGCACAATAGAAGAAAATGACATAAGTACTACTAGCGATGGGAGTCTTTGTGGGTCAGCAAATCTTGAGGCAGTTTATGTCAACTATTTTAAAAGTGTTAACAGCTTTCTTATTCTTGCGGTAGAAGAATAATGCACAGTGACTAATAAACTTAAGAACTATAACTACTACTTTGTGTACAATCAAAGCATTTATAGAAGCACCTTTAATACTAGATACTAGGTATTGAGCTACATTCGCTCTGATAAGCGGCAATTTTAAACATGTCCCCCATCACTTTTGAAATTTCAATCATTTTGGTGCTAATTATTGCCAACGGCGTGTTTTCTATGTCTGAGATGGCGATTGTCTCGGCACGGAAAGTAAGGTTACAACAGCTTGCCAATCAAGGAGATGCCAAGGCAATGGCAGCATTGAAATTAGCAGAGTCTCCAAATCATTTCCTGTCAACTGTTCAAGTGGGTATTTCCTTAATCGGTATCTTAACTGGTGCTTTTGGAGGAGCAACAATTGCCAACCGACTGGCAGTCTATGTGCGACTTGTACCTTTGTTAGCACCTTATAGCGAACCGATATCTTTTGGAATAGTGGTTTTGCTCATTACCTATTTGTCACTCATTGTTGGCGAATTGGTACCAAAACGTTTGGCATTAAATAATCCAGAAAGGATTGCCTCGATTGTAGCGATTCCGATGCAAGCCTTGGCTGCGATCGCTTCTCCTGTAGTCTTTCTTTTGAGCACTTCTACAGATTTGATCTTGCGAGTGCTGGGAATTACAGCTTCTACTGAGCCGCAAGTCACCGAAGAAGAAATTAAAATCTTAATCGAGCAAGGCACAGAGGCGGGAACCTTTGAGGAAGCTGAACAGGATATGGTAGAGCGAGTCTTTCGTTTAGGCGATCGCCCTGTTAGTTACTTAATGACACCTCGTCCTGATATTGTTTGGCTAGACTTAGACGACTCTGCCGAAGAAAATCGCCTAAAAATGGTTGATAGTGCTTATTCTCGCTATCCAGTTTGTCAGGGGGGACTTGACAATGTGCTGGGTGTTATTCCTGTCACCGACTTATTAGCCAGAAGTTTCCGAGGGGAACCACTAGACTTGACCATCGGATTGCGACAGCCTGTATTTGTGCCAGAAAGCACCCGTGGCTTGAAAGTTTTGGAATTGTTCAAGCAAACGATCACTCACATGGCGTTGGTAGTGGATGAATACGGCGTAATTCAAGGATTAGTCACTCTCAACGACATCATGAGTGAAATCGTGGGTGATGTTCCTTCAACGGATGGACAGGATCAACCACAAGCTGTACAACGCGAAGATGGTTCCTGGCTTTTGGATGGGATGTTGCCTGTAGAGGAGTTTTTGGAACTTTTTGGGATGGAAGAGTGGGAATCTGAGGAACGCGGTAGTTATCAAACATTAGGCGGTTTTGTGATCACCCATTTAGGTCGTATTCCTGCCGCAGCAGATCATTTTGAATGGCAAAGTATGCGAATTGAAGTGATGGATATGGATGGTAATCGCGTTGATAAGGTGCTAGTCGTACCGAAGGCAGTTAAATCAGCAGATACGAAAAAATCTGATTAGGATTGGGGATTGGGGGATTGGGCATTGGGCATTGATAATTATTGTTTACTATTTACCATATGCCATCACCAATGCCCGATTTATGCAATTTATCAAGCGCTAGAAAGACGTTTCACCTCTGCACCCGCCAACATCTGATGAGCTTGTTTCAGGAGTTGGGGAATTTTATCGGCGTGGGGATTACGGGTAAGAGATTTCCCTAAATCTAATTCATCTAGCCGATCGGCTTTGTTGCCGGGGAACCAGTGGCCGCCATTGCCAAGCAGGTTGTAGCGCATTTTAGCGTAGTCTACTAAATCGTAGGCGATCGCTAAATTCCGCAGCCACAAAATCACCCGAATATTTACCTCACCAGGGGTTTCGTCATAGGTTGGGAGATTTGTTTCCCAGGATTTTACCCAATCTTCTCCCAAAGTAGCGATCGCTTCTTGTTCCAATCTTGCTAAAATTGGCGGCAAAATTTCTGATGCTCGATCTAATAATTCTAAAGTCTTCAGATGTTCATCAAAATCTTGTGGTTTTGCTGCTCCTAAACTCAGGGTATGTACCTCTTGATGACTCAAACAAAACAAATCATTAAACACCATTGGACTCAATGGAGCGCAAAGATTTACTAATTTTTGAGGAGGCTCATACAACAAACCTCCTTTATTAGAAGGGCTAATAATAAACACCCCCATATCGTAGCGTTTAGCTGCTTCGATTGCCGCCCAATTCCATTGATTAATGTAGTACCAGTGCAGGTTTACGTAATCAAATTGATTGGTATTAATTGTCTGCACAATTATATCTGTCGAACCGTGTGTGGAAAAGCCGATAAATCTAACTTTTCCCTCTGCTCGCAACTGCTGTGCTACTTCCAAACAGCCGCCGGGACGGATGCTGTCATCTAACGACTCAGGATGATTAATGCCGTGCAACCCTAAAAGGTCAACATAATCTAGCTGGAGATTTTTCAAAGATTGTTCAAACGTTTCTCGGAATTCTTTCGCATCTGCCTTTGGATTTATTTTTGTCTGAACAATCAACTTTTCGCGGGGAAACTTGGGCAATATTCTCCCCAATTGCATTTCAGAAGTGCCATAACCACGAGCAGTTTCAATATGATTAATCCCAACCTCGACTGCCCTTCTAATAGTCGCTTCCAAGTTTGCCTGGTTATCAGCAGGAATTTCATGATTGGGAACATCCTCCCATTTGAACTGATATCTCATGCCACCGCAGGAAAACACTGGCATCTGTAATTCTGTGCGTCCAAATCTTCTATATAGCATCAGTGGATTGTAGATTGCTTACCAACTTAAAATCTAAAAACGATACTCATTCCAGCTTCTAGTGCCACAATCATTTCCTCTGTTCAATCTGTGACATTAGCAATATTCATCGCATTCTTAAATCGGTCAGGTCTTTTGGTTATTGGATTTTTACCAATATTCCAGTTCCACAGAATAATTATCTCACTCTAGTTACCACTAGCAAGCGTTTTTCTATTATTATTTCAAGTTTAGACCAAGAAATAGCAAAACAACCCAGCAGTGCTGAGTTGTGCAAAGGTGAATTCACGGAAAAGTTCAAATTAATTTTTTACAATTTGAGATTGTGCCTGAGTTAAGCAAGTTTTCAATTTTTCAGCTAACATTTGTACATGGGGTTCTTTAAGTATGTCAAGGTGAGATCCGGGAATATAATGAATATCTAATCCCCCAACTACTACCTCGTCCCAGCCAAATTGAGGATCGTATTCTATGCCTATAGCTTCGTCCCGATTTCTATCCTCTGTCCGCAAAAGAATAGCTCGACCAAAGTAAGGTGAAAAAATATAGTCGCTAAGGGCTTGAGTGTTAGTATCTATAATTTTTAAATGCTTGTCAGTTTCAGGTACATGAAGTACGTTTTCCAAATAACGGTTATATGTATTTTGCAGTTCTTGTTTACGCCAATAACTCCATCTCACAACCTTTTGCCAAAGATAGTTAGGCCCTTGCTGAACAATATTATTTAAATGCAAAAAAACTCGCTTGAGAAATGGCGACTGCCAGCTATAACCTATACGACAACTATCAAGCATAACTAAAATGCCAATTTCTTCGCCTTGCTCATGGAGTTGCCGAGCCATCTCAAAGGCAACTGTACCCCCAAAGGAATAACCTCCAAGAAAATAAGGGCCATGAGGTTGAAGGGTCTGAATTTCTTGAATGTAGTGCGCTGCCATATCTTCAATGCGGGTATGGAGAGGGTGTTTTTCATCTAGCCCTCGTGGTTGTAATCCGTAAAATGGTTGTTCTGTCCCCAAATGTAATGCCAATTCACGGAAACATAAGACTTCTCCACCCAGCCCGTGAATACAGAAAAAAGGTGGCTTGGAGCCGTTGGGTTGAATTTCTACTAGGGATGACCAAGATTTTGATTGGTCTAAGGTATTTACTAAAGCCGAGTTTTTTGTTAAATCTTCTTGGCAAATTATTTTGGCTAGAGCCTCTATAGTACCTGACTGGAAAAGAATAGCAAGAGGCAGGTTTTTATTAAATGTTTTTTCAATTTGCCAAAACAGTTTTACTGCTAGGATAGAATGTCCTCCTAGCTCGAAGAAGTTATCCTTAACACCAATCGGTTGAACGCCTAAAATTTGTTCCCAAATCTGGGTTAACTGGCGTTCCACTTGATTGCGGGGAGCAACAAAGCTCGCTTCTGGTTCTTGCCTTGATAAGTCTGGTGCTGGTAAAGCGCGACGGTCTACCTTGCCGTTGGGAGTTAAGGGCATGGTGTCCAGCACTACAAAAGCCGAAGGTAGCATATACTGTGGCAATTTTGTCGACAGGAAGCTACGGATATTAGTAATTGCAATTGCTGAGTCTTGATTCGGTATAATATAAGCCACCAAACATCTCTCGCCGCGAACATCTTCACGAGCAATGACTACAGTCTGAAGTACATCTGGGTGTTGAGCTAACACCGTTTCAATTTCCCCTGGTTCAATGCGTATCCCCCGGATCTTGACTTGATGATCGAGGCGTCCGAGAATTTCTAGAGAGCCATCTGGACGATAGCAGCCGCGATCGCCTGTATAATAAAGCCAATCGTGGCGATCGTTCCGAAAAGGGTTCTTGACAAATCGAGAACGGTTTTCTTGTTGGGCATTGATATAGCCCAAACTGCGGAATGGAGTTCGGATTACAATCTCACCCGGTTCGCCTATACCGCATGGTTGGTTATTTGATGTGAAAACCAGTGCTTGGGTTTGAGGCAGCGGCAATCCTACTGGCTGTACACCAGGGCTACACTCAACAGGTACTCGGTAATAACACTTTGCTAAAGTTGTTTCTGTCGGGCCGTAGAGATTAACTATTTCACCTGATTCTGGAAAAGCATCCCGCCACCGAAGTACAAGGGTTTCCTTCAGAGGTTCTCCAGCCAAGAATAACCAGCGTAAGTTACGTAAAGAGACTCCTGACGGCACATTCGCTAACCATAATTGCGCCAGCGAAGGAACTGTATGCAGTACAGAAATTTGCTCATTTTCCAAATAACACAGAATTCTCGTTGGTTCTAGATTATCCTCTTCTTCTGGCAAGCATAGGGTTGCACCACTAGTTAAAGGTAAAAAGATATCTCTAAGAACGACATCAAAAGAAAGACCAGTTAATTGAGCAACGCGGTCTTGCTGATTAATTTCAAAGGTCTGTCGCTGCCAGTTCAGAAAATGCGCCAAACCTTTATGACACCCCAGCACCCCTTTGGGCACACCAGTAGTGCCGGAAGTAAAGAAAATATAAGCTGCATCGTCGTCAGTGATTTCAGGTAGATTTACGGCTTCAATCCTCTTTTGGAAATTTATAGCTTCTCCTGTGTCTCGGTTGACACAGATGCTAGTTAAAGACTCCCTTATCTTTTCGTCTTCTGGACGCTGATCATCAATATATAATATGTATTTAGCTTTAGCTTCCTGTAACATCAGGCGCTGGCGTTGGCTGGGAAGTTTCGGATCGAGGGTGAGTAATACACCGCCACTCAAGAGTACGCCTAGCATACTGGCAATTAGCCCAAAGCTGCGTGTACCATATACGGCTACGACATCTCCCCGCTCTACTCCGTGAGATAACAAAACTTGTGCCAAAGTTTGAGCGGTTTTGCCCAATTCCCCATAATTCCAAGTGCGAATTCCTTGACGAAGTGATGAATGTTCTGGGGTACGGTTTACCCAAGAGCTAAACATTGTTGTCGTCAACTGATACTGTGGTTCTGGTAAAACCGCCCTTGGTTCTGGCAGCAAAAGTTGCGCTTTTGGTGTCACCAGAGAATATAAACTAATTTTCCTCTCTGGAGCTGCAACAATTTGATTTAGCAAGTGATGGAATTGATCGAGCATTTCCATCATACGTTCTGAAGTAAACAGAGCGGTGTTGTAAACTAAATCAAGTTGGATTCCTTGATTTTGTTCTGTAACGTAAAGGGTTAAGTCGAACTTAGAAGCTGTTTCTAGGATCGAGACTGGTTCGATAGCCACTCCAGGTAGTTCTAGTTGAATGTCCCTTAAGTTGAGCATATTAAACCACACTTGAAACAGTGGGTTGCGACTGGTATCTCGCTCTGGTTGCAGTTCTTCTACCAGCTTCTCGAAGGGCATATCTTGATGGGCATAAGCAGCTAATGCCATCTGGCGAACTCGATTTAGCACTGAACGAAAACTGGGGTTATCCGCAAAATTAGTGCGTAAAACAACGGTGTTAATAAAAAATCCAATTAACTCTTCAATCTCAGAACGGTTACGTCCGGCAATGGGAGAACCGATAAGAATGTCTTCTTGCCCGGTGTAGCGGTGCAGTATTGTCCCAAAAGCTGCCAGCAATGTCATGAATAGAGTTACACCCTCCTGATGCGAGAGTTCTGTGAGTGATGCACTCAAAGTCGGCGGTAGTATCAGAGATTGAGCTGCGCCTTGGTAAGTTTGCACTGGTGGCCGTGGTCGGTCGGTGGGTAATTCCAGTACAGTATTAGCACCTGCTAATTGGGTTTTCCAATAGTTAATTTGCTTAGAAAGTACCTCACCTGATAGCCATTGGTGCTGCCACACAGCAAAATCCGCATACTGAATGGGCAATTTTGCTAATGGGGAAGGCTTACTACTCAAAAAGACTTCATAAAGCGCTATTAACTGCTGCCAAAGAATACCAATTGACCAACCATCTGAAGCGATGTGGTGCATCATTAACAAGAGTATATGCTCCTGTTCGTCTACTTGGAGCAAAGTAGCACGCAGCATTAAGTCAAATTCTAAGTTGAAGGGGCGTTGCACCTCTTGATTTAGGAGCAATTTTACTTGCTCCTTTGTTACCTGAATGATTTTAAGTTCCACTGGCCGAGGCGTGCCAATTACTTGTATGGGGCTACCATCAGGCGATGTCATAAAGTTGGTTCGCAATGCCTGATGATGGACAACGATCGCATCTAGTGACTGTTGTAATATATCCAGGTTTAACTTGCCCGTTAAGCGTTGTGCATTGGAGACAATATACGCTCGGCTGTTGGGTTCCAACTGCTCCAAAAACCAGACTCGCTGCTGGGCAAAGGATAGAGGGGCTGATTGCCGATTGGCTATTTGAGGAATGGTCTGATTTTGGGGGTCGTTTTTTGGAGTTTGGTTTTGGGCGATTGCTTGAGCTAAAGTAGCGATCGTGGGATTCTCAAATAAGAGTTGCAACGCTATTTCTATTTGAAAAGCTTGACGAACTCTAGACATCACTTGAGTGGCCAGGAGTGAATGCCCTCCCAATTCAAAAAAATTGTCGTGGATGCCTACTTGTTCCAGACACAAAACTTTCGCCCAAATGCCAGCTAAGACTTCTTCTGTCGAATTCTGAGGTGGAACAAAGTTATTTGACAGCCTAATATAAGATGTATCCGGTGCAGGTAAGGCGCGGCGGTCTATTTTTCCGTTGGGATTTAATGGTAGGGTGTCCAAAAAGACAAAGAAAGCAGGCACCATGTATTCTGGCAACCGAGCTTCCAAAAAGCGACGCAATTCAGCTTGACTAGGAATTTGCTCTGGACTGGCAACAATATATGCTACGAGTCGCTTGTCCCCAGGCGCATCCTCTCTGGCTATGACTAAAGTCTGCGTCAGTGCTGGATGTTGAGCTAGTATGGCTTCAATTTCTCCTAATTCAATTCGGAAGCCACGTATTTTAACTTGGTGGTCAATGCGACCAAGGAACTCGATATTACCATCGCTCAAATAACGTGCTAAGTCCCCAGTTTTGTAAAGGCGTGCCCCAGGTTCAGAGCTAAAGGGGTTAAAAATAAACTTCTCTATGGTCAATTCTGGACGGTTAAGATAACCTCGCGCTAGACCAATACCGCCAATGTGCAGTTCACCTGATTCACCAACAGGCACTGGCTGCAAATTGTCATCGAGGATGTGAATCTCTGCATTGGTAATCGGACGACCAATGGGTGCTATAGCATAATTAGTGTCACGTTGGCAACTCCAGAAAGTAGTATCAATAGAAGCTTCTGTCGGCCCGTAACAATTATGTAAAACATTGTCCAAATTCAGTTGGGCAAAGAAGCGTTCTATAAGTTCGCCAGGTAAAGCTTCTCCACCGCAGGTAATGTGTCTGATGAATCGGCAATTTTCAATTCCCTTCTCTTCTAATAAGACACGCAGAATGGAAGGTACTAAAGCCAGGACGGTGATTTGCTGCTTAGTAATTACCTTCACAAGATAGGCTGTATCTTGATGTCCACCAGGCCGAGCTATGAACAATTGCCCCCCAAAGCACAATGGCCAGAATATCTGCCACACTGAGGGATCGAAGCTAAAAGAAATAGTCAGTAAAACTTTGTCTGCGTGAGTTAATCCAAAAGTTGTTTGCTTCCAGTGGAGTTGATTGCAAATACCACGGTGAGGGATCATTACACCCTTGGGCTGTCCTGTAGAACCAGATGTGTAGATTACGTAGATGAGGTTATCAGCTGTAGTTTGATTTACAGGATTTTCTTGACTGTTTTGGATATTCCCTTGCCAGTTTGAGTCCAGACAAACCACTTGTGCCTGATGGGGTGGTAAGTTCTTGACCAATTTTTCTTGGGTTAACAATACTGCTGTTTGGGTGTCTTCCAAAATAAAAGCTAAACGTTCTGAGGGATATGCTGGATCTAAAGGCACATAAGCGCCTCCAGCTTTGAGAATACCCAGTAGTCCTATAATCATCTCTAAGGAGCGCTCCAGACATATACCCACAAGTACTTCCGGCCCAACGCCTAAAGAACGCAGGTAGTGCGCTAGTTGATTCGCCCGCTGGTTTAACTGTTGATAAGTAAGTTGTTTATTTTCACATATTACTGCAATGGCTTGGGGCGATCGCTCTACTTGCATCTCAAACATTTGATGAATGCACAGATCCTGACGAGCGACTACTTGGGTGTCATTCGATTCTTCTAAAACTTGAGCGTTTATGATGTAAGTTAAGGTATCTAACGGAATATTTTTCTTATATTCTGTAGTTTGGCTATTTATCTGCATTTTTTATGTATCAGCTCCATTAATAAGTCCAAGTTTTTAAATTATTCTTTATTTTAATATGTGTTTATATAAATCTTATATGAGGCTACAAATTAATGTCTTGATGCTGAGAGTATGGGAATACAAAAACAAAGTTTTTTAGCTGTAAGATTGGCAAATACTACTAAATTAAAGGGTTGTAACTTCATTTGTAGTATATCGACTAATTATTAAATAATAATATTTATGTATAAAAAGTATTTTGGAATATCTAGCTAATCCATTTATTATCTGTGTATTAGCCTATTTATCAACTTTTACTAATACTGCCTTAACTATTAATTAAAGATAAGAAATATTGGCATATTATGAATTACCGATTTAATCTGTTTTAAAAAAATAATTGTTGCATGAGCGTGTATAATTTACATATTACAATATCAAAAAATACTCTATCCTTTTTAACGAAAGTTTGCTTAATGGGAAAATCATTATTACCGAATCTTCATTGTGTTTATTGATATGTAAAGATAGTGTAAAGATACGATCAAATTTGCTAAAATACTTAAATAAGCTCAACTTGGTGTAAAAATTGTCATTATAATCAAGAAGGGGAAAGGGGAAGTTTAATCGTTGACTTCCTGCGTTGGGACATTCTGCTCTAAGTCTCAAAAGTTCAGAAAGGCAAAAAGTAGAAAACAAGAAGGTTTTAACCTAATTCATTTTTATACAGAAAAGCTGAAATAGCAGGCATACTTTTTAAGGCTTTTAACCAAATTTTTGCTATCGCGGTTAAAAATGGATATTTTATAAACACCTGAAACAACTTATTTACGTTATACAAAGATGATTTTGTTGTACAGTACGTAAGTCCTATTTATCCTTTTATACTTATTATTTTTTCATAAGTTTAAGTTGAAGGGTTGATTTTTCGTTAACCGAGACGACAAAAAATCATTAATTTTCACAAAGACTGACGAAAAAGCGTTATGTCGACTCAGTGAAACCATCATCAGGATGATTCTATCTTACTATATAAAGTATACATAAAGTAAAAGTCTTGCACATAGAATTAATGTTTGAACAAATGTAATATTAAATACATCAAAAGCCTTGGTTTTTCTGAAAGCAAAAACTTATTTAAATTTTTTAGCTATAAATAATGACTCGCAAGTCCGATGTTGATTTTTTGACGCTGATATGACCGTGCCTAAGTCCTCAACTTTTAATAGACAAGAATTTCAAGCGATCTAAAATCCAAATCTAAGACACAAAAAGGTATATCAAAAAAATTGACTCCATCGGAAGGTAAAAATGTTTAGAATGAATATATTGCAAGGCTTACAAATATTAGACATTATTGAGCTTAACTTAATTTATTAAGAATTATTCTCATTAATCTGTTACTAATTTTTTTAAATATAGGACTTACGCACTGTACAAAATAACTATCTTGTGAAATAACGTGAATACGTTTTTTCACGCTTTTGTCAATTAATATTGATTGGGTGCGATCGCTAAAATTCCATTGAAAAATCTAGTTATAAGCCTTGAAAACTATACCTGTATTTTGGCTTATTTGCCAATACTAAGTAATAAAATATACTCACAAGTGCGACCCATGTTAAATTACAATACTTGTATATGTAAAGTTTTGTAACAATAATCAAATTTTTGATGCGTTTTGTTATAGGTTAATTGTGTAAGTTTTGTTAATAAGTAATTCTGCGTAAAGAAACAAAGAAGCTTTTAATTAAAACTAAAATAGTATAAGCAAACATGCTAAAGTAATTTATAAAGATATGTAACTATATCTCTGTTAGAAAGGATACATCTGCGATGTTATACCTATTTTGTCATTTTGGGAAGAGAAGTAAATTATGTCTATGCTGAGTCTTAAGCAAAATCATAGATAGCGATCGCTATCTATAATTTGTCTATTTAAATAGCCTTCTTACTAAAGTCTTTAAAAATTAAAGAATAATTATTTGGTAAAAATTGGCAAAAAAAGGTTAATTATGCTAAGACAGTCCAATTATTTTGTACACGTACATTAAAAATACTAATACTAATATTGTTTACCTGACCAAGGTGATTGTTAATGTCAGGAATGTTATTCAAACATACTAAGTTAATTCGCCAATAAATCTTTTTCCCCTTCTTTTAGCATCAAAGCTAAAAATTTACGGGCTAAACAGGATAAATGTTACCATGTAAACTAAAGTTAAGTAATAAAATCCTGGAATATGTTTTTAATAAAGAACTTATAAGTTACTCTGAAAAAAAATTCAATAGTAGACTATACAGAACAAGTTTATTTGAAAAAACGCGAATTAAAATGTCACGATTAGATGATGGTTTTTCATAACTTTTTTAACAAAATTAGGCATTACTAAAGTATGAGTAATCAAAGCATTGCAACAAATAAATTGAGTGAAGTATCTTCAGATTTACGTGCATCTGCATTTGTCAGTATACGCAAGGGTTCGTGGTGGCTAAGATTGATAACATTGTTTTTAGTAGATTGTACTTTGTTGTCCTTAGCTTGGATTTTTGCTGGATATCAATCTTCTTCTGAGCATCTTTCTTGGTATGTACCAAGTCAATATTTTCCGATTTTAATAACTATTGGAATTCAAATCGGATCGCTAGCTATCCAAGGTATTTATCGAGAAGGTCAAAAACGCTATGACTATTGGAATATTATCAAATCGTTAACTTTTGCTCATGGATTAATACTCATTGTTTGTTCTTTGTATAAACCAGTTGTAGACATCAACAACCCAAGATTGACATTATTATCTTGGTTGCTAAGTATATTATTTATTTGTACTGGTAGATATGGTGTAAATGTTATTTTAGAATATTTGCGTAAGCAGAAAAAAATCGTTCGTTCTTCTGTATTCATTATTTGCGATCCTCAAGATCGCGAGCAAATTGCTAGCTTTATAAAAAAAGAAAAGCATTATATTGTCTCTGGAACGGCAAATGCTAACTCATTAGACAGATATAAACGTCAACAGACATTGACTCAACTTAATGAATTAGGTGTAACAGAAGTTTTTATATCTTGGGATGCTCTAAAAAATAGAATGTTTTTGTGCTGGTTATTTCAAGCATCTGGAATTCAAGTACATATCTTACCAATGGAATTGAAACCAATTTATAGAAATGTAGAATTTAATAAGATAGGAGGAATGCCTTGTCTGAGTTTAGATTGCCCGATAATTACAGGTAAAGATTTTTGGATAAAGCGTATTTGTGATTTTTGTCTGGCAACTTTATTTGTAATATTAATATTCCCGATTTATATAGCTATAGCTATAGCTATAAAACTTGACTCTTCTGGGACAGTATTTTATAAGCAAACTCGTATAGGTTTACATGGACAACAGTTTAAAGTATGGAAATTCAGAACTATGAGGTCTGATGCAGAAACACTACAGAAGGAATTAGAAGCTTTAAATGAAACAAAAGATGGTATTATCTTTAAAATAAAAGACGATCCTCGTATTACCCGTATTGGGAAGTTTCTCCGTCGTTACAGCTTAGATGAATTGCCGCAACTTTTTAATGTTATCCTTGGAGAAATGAGTATAGTAGGTCCTCGCCCTCTACCTACTAGAGATGTTGATAAGTTTTCTGAACATCATTTTATTCGACATGAGGTTTTGCCTGGTATTACAGGTCTTTGGCAAGTATCAGGTCGATCTGATATTTTAGATTTTGAACAAGTGATTCATCTGGATATGAGCTACATCGAAAATTGGTCACTTGCTTTAGACTTTGAAATTCTCCTTAAAACAGTTATGGTAGTTTTGAAAAAAGATGGTGCTTACTAAAGAATAAAACAATAGCTGTGGAGGTTCAGGATTATAAAATTTAGGTTATGTATCGATAAAAGTATTGCAGTCTACAGTTTAGTTAATAGCGGATTAAATTTAGATTTTTCTACCTTGCCGATTAGTTACCTTTTTGAGGGAGATATAAAAAACTTATTTTATTTATAAGAATATATCCGAAACAATTATGGTAACTCAAAATGAACGAATCAAACTGAATTAAGAATTACAAGAATGGTAGAAAAGTACAAATTCATAAGTAATTCCCTTTCAATGATACTCAATCGGTTAGCACAAAGCATAACAGCATTTGTTTTAACCGCTTCTATTGCTCGTACTTTAGGAGCTGAGGCTTTAGGTCAGTATCTACTCGCATATAGCTACTATTTTATCTTTGTGGGCATTGCCTCACAAGGACTAAAGACATTGTTTACTAGAGAACTAGCTCGTGAGCCACAAAAAACACCAGTCTATCTAATGAGTGGTACGTGGCTACAGTTAATATTTAGTTTCTTTAGTTATGCGGCATTGGTAATTGTAGTGTTTTTTCTTCCTTATAGTTCTAAGACCTCAACTGTTTGTTACATAATGGGCTTAACGATCGTTCCTTTTGCGCTTTCTAATATCACAGAGGCGATTTTTCAAGCTAAAGAAAAAATGCATCTGATAGCGATCGCTACAGTGCCGATCTATATCCTACGCCTAATAATAATGATTTGGGCGATGCAACTAAAATATGGAATTGAATATTTGGGGGGAATCCTATTTTTTTCAGAAACACTAATTCTGATAATTGAATGGATTTTTATTGTTCCTTTAGTAAAAATACAATGGCAGATTGATAGAAGTTTTGTCTTTAATACAATTAAAGAAGCGCGGACATTTTTTGCTATTGAAGCAATGGCTGTAGTTAGTGGCAGAATTCAAATATTGATTCTTTCATTATTAGGAAATGAACTTTTAGTAGGTCTATTTGGTGGAATAACACAATTACTACAACCCTTTTTGATTATTGCTAATAGTATAACTTTAGCAATATTTCCAAGATTTTCCAAGGCAGTAGAGCAAGGACGGGACAAGCAGAGACAGATAGCTGAAAATATTATCGAAATTTTATTAATCATTGCATTGCCGTTATACCTTGGAATCTTATTGTTTGGCAAAGATTTGTTAGTTTTTATCTATAATACTAGCTTTGCTGAAGCAAATATAGCCCTTAGTTTAGCCGCTGCATCACTCCTTTTTTTGCCGTTTGCACGCTCACTAAGTTATTTACTTGTAGCCAATGGTTTCGAGATAGTGAACCTACGGGAAGTAGTTATTACTACTACATTAGGAAGCTTGGGAGGTGTGGTATTAGTTTCGCACTATAAGTTGCTAGGTGCAGCTTTAATAGCATTATTAATGACTATTTTTGGTTCTATCCAGTATATTTATTTCACCTATACTCGCTTATTTTCATTAAATTTATGGCGAATATTTCGCCGTCCATTAATAATAAGCATTCTCATGTTATTTATATTAATTTTATTACAAAAACTTAATCTAGACTTTATATTTACTTTACTCATTGCAACTTGTGTCTATTCTTTATTTGTGATTTATTTAGGTATTCGTGCATTTGGTGGGTTTCGTTTTTTATGGATAAAATTTTTAAAATCGTAGTAGGTGTTGAAGATAGATTTTTACCATTAACTCATCAAAATTGAGCGAGGTATAATTTTTATTATGATTAAAGTTGCTTTATTACATTTTTGCTTTGAAGATTACACTATTGAATTAGCAAACAGTTTAGTTAAATATGTTGATTTAACGCTTATTCACCCGGAAAAAATCTCAAATGTATGCAGCAATGTTCTTGATTCCAGTATCCGCGTAATTACCTTTAAAAAACCGCGGATTCGCGACCCGCGCAACCTATTGTCTATGTACGCGATGATGCGTATTATCAAAGACATAAAACCAGATATTTTGCATGTGCAAGAAACTAACGATCCTTGGTATGATTGGACACTGTTACTCAACAAAATGCCACCAGTGGTGACAACTATCCATGATATATTCCGTCACCCAGGGGATAGCATGTCTGTATTCGGTTCAGAGTATACCAGGCGTATTGCCTTCTACCGTTCCCAACAATTGATTGTTCATACTCATCAACTAAAAAAAATTCTAATTGAACAATTCCGTATACCTCAAGAGCGAGTCAATGTTTTACCACATGGGGAACTTGGTAGTTTGTATAAGCGTCGGGGTAATCACGATAGTCAGACTCGCGATCCAAATACATTACTATTTTTTGGCCGCATCTGGCCATACAAAGGATTGAAATATTTACTTCAGGCTATGCCTTTAATTGCTGAACGTATACCTGAAGTCAAACTGATTATCGCTGGACGGGGAGAAAACATAAAACAATATTTCCCTAATGGTTACGATCAGAAACGCTACGAAATTATCAATGACTTTATCCCCCTTGAAGAAGTAAGTAAGCTATTTCAACGCAGTACGGTAACAGTTTTACCATACATAGAAGCTTCTCAAAGTGGTGTAGCAGCTTTATCTTATGGGATGGGAACGCTGGTTGTAGCGTCTGAAGTAGGGGGATTAAGTGAGATAATTCAGCATAAAAAAGATGGGTTGTTAGTTCCACCTTGTGATGTTCAATCTTTAGCTGATGCCATTATTTATTTGTTAAGCGATCGCGACTTGCAACAACGCATGCAAACTGCGGCATTAGCACGTTGTCAAGAAGATTTAAATTGGTCAAATATTGCTGCTCAAACAGCTCAAATTTATTATCAAAAAATAAATATGCAAAATAAATATTAGTTATTTTATTATGCGAAAAATACTAATTGTTACTGAACAGGTATTCACAATTTTGAGCTTGCTGATGTATTCAGGGGCAATCTTTGTTCTCGTACTATCAGGAGGAGCTGGACAGAGCGATTTAGTAGAAATTGATAGCTCTGGGATTCGAATTATTTATTCCTTAATCTACGCAGTTACAGTAATACTACTAATTTTGCGTTGGAAGACAACTCTTTATTTCCTTAAAAAAGACTTTTGGCTTTTTTCTTTAATTTTATTGTCAGCTGTTTCTATTCTTTGGTCTTTTGAACCATCAACGACATTAAAAAATAGTTTTTCCCTTATTAATTCCAGTTTATTTGGATTATATTTTGCTTCGCGATATAGCTTAAAACAGCAATTACATTTACTTGCTTGGAACTTTGCAATTATTATAATACTCAGTTTTATTTTTGCTATAGCTTTGCCTAAATATGGAATACAGAGCGATTTGGATGGCTCAAAGTGGCGTGGAGTATTCACGCACAAAAACGGTCTAGGAGCAAGAATGGTAACAAGTAGTATGACTTTTTTCATCCTTGGTTATCAAACTCAAAGACGTAGTTGGTTTTTCTGGGCAGCGTTTAGCTTGTCAATAATACTCTTACGGCTTTCTGCTTCCGGTTCCTCTCTAGTTAATCTATTAATTATAATATTGGCATTTTTTATTTTTCAAATTTGGCGTTGGTCTTACCAGTTCATTGTACCAACCCTAATAATGATGGCAACTATCAGCCAAAGTTTATATTTTTGGTTCTCTAATAACCCTGATATCCTGTTTGGTGCAATTGGTAAAGATGCGACACTGACGGGTCGAACACAATTGTGGCCATTAGTAATTGATAAGATTTGGAAACATCCTTGGCTTGGTTACGGTTATGGTGGATTCTGGCAAGGATGGAATGGCGAATCTGCTGATATTTGGCTTGCAGCTGGATGGACGCCAAACCACCCCCACAATGGTTATCTGGCTCTTTGTCTTGATTTGGGTCTTTTAGGGTTAGGAGTCTTCTTTTTTGGATTTTGGCGCAGTTATCTGCAAGGATTTGCTTGCGTGCGTAGTAGTAAAACAGCATTTGATATTTGGCCACTTATACACATGACATTTATACTCTTATCTAGCCTCACTGAGTCTAACTTGCTGGAATCAAATAGTTTAACTTGGATACTCTATGTAGCGGCATCTCTCTCTGTCAGAATGTAAAGATCAAGTAAAAATTAGATGATTAATCAATATAACTGTAACCAGCTAGTAACAGCAAAACTGATGGTTCTTACGATATAGATATGCATACTTATTTAACCCAGTTTCGCTAAGTTATGAATATAGGTTCCATAAATAAGGTATATTTTAGACTTGGCAAGTGAGTGTTTTACTAAAGTAACGTTTTACATTTCCCTGCCTATCACCCATAAATTCAGGGTTTCGACCATTGTTACGAGTGAGTGAATAATTACTTACTAAACTAATTAAAAATTGAAATTATTATGGCATCACCGAAGAAAGTACTAATTATCGTTGAAAACCTCCCAGTTCCCTTTGATAGACGGGTATGGATGGAAGCAACTACTTTACAAAAAGCTGGGTATGAAGTTAGTGTAATTTCACCTACAGGTAATGGCTTTGAAAAAGATTACGAAATTATTGAGCAGATTCACATTTATCGTCATCCTCTACCACCGGAAGAAAGTTCTGTCATTGGCTATCTCCGAGAGTACAGTTGGGCGATTAACTGGCAATTCCGTTTAGCTCAAAGGGTATGGCGAGAGCGTAGTTTTGATGTCATACATATTTGTAATCCGCCCGATTTACTTTTCTTGGTAGCAGCATGGTTTAAATTATTTCATGGTATATGTGTTATTTTCGATCATCATGACCTTAGTCCGGAAATGTATGAAGCTAAGTATCGGCGGCGCGATGTTTTTTATCATGGATTACGCTGGGCTGAACGCTTGACCTATGCCACAGCAGACATGGTAATTTCAACGAACGAGTCACACAGAGAGGTAGCTCTTAACCGTGGGCACAAGAAACCAGAGAAAGTATTTGTAGTTCGTAGTGCGCCCGATCTTTCGCGCTTTCGTCGAATGCCTCCAAACCCCAATTACCGTAGAGGTAGAAATTACTTGATAGGTTACATGGGTGTCATGGGAGAACCAGAGGGTATTGATTATCTCCTAAGAATGGTATATTACATTGTATACAAAAAAAATCGCTCTGATATTCACTTTATGCTAATTGGTAGTGGACCTATGGCAGAAAAGCTCAAGGACTTATCCAAAGAGTTAGAAGTGAATGAGTTTGTAGAATTTACAGGGTTTAAGCAAGGTGAAGAACTTTTAGAGCGGCTTTCCAGCTGCGACGTGTGTGTAGAACCTTCTCCAACATCTGCTTATAACGAAAACTGCACTATGAATAAAATTCTTGAATACATGGCAATGGGAAAAGCAATTGTCCAGTTTGATTTGCGAGAGGGAAGACGTTCTGCACAAGAAGCATCTCTTTATGCTAAGCCTAATGACGAAGTAGAATTTGCCGAGAAAATTTTGGAACTTCTAGATTCTCCCGAACGTAGACAAAAGATCGGAGCCGAGGGCCGACGCAGAATGGAGGAAATTCTTGAATGGCAATATCAAGCTCCAAAACTGTTAGATGCTTACGATAAAGTTTGGCAAAGTAGGTAGCTACTTGAACTTTCAGAATTACTATATGTAGTAAGTGAGTTGAGTAATGAGTAGATGTTTATGGTCAAAAATTACAAAATGACTAAAGAACGAATTTTTTGCTTGACTTTAAAATTTGTGTTTTGGCTAAGATAGTTTATCTGACAAGGTATCTAGCCGTATAATATCAAAGTAAAAAATCAAGTCTTTGATAATCCAGAAATAAATTTAAATGAACATTAGTGGTTGATGGCTAATGCAAAAAAATTTTAATTTAACCTCCTGTTACTAAAGGGTTGATTTATGAGAAGGCAGTTATAATTAGCACGTAGTTAACTGACCTGAAATCCCAAAATTAACAAAGGTTTTGCTCAATAAAGGTACACACACCACCGTTACACATTTACACTCAATAAGGACTAAATTCTTCACTTAATCCCTCCTTTGTCACTTTCGGCAGAGAATAATTTGTAACCCTTGCCCAGATAGGATTTTAATATTAGAGCTTGTTTGAAAGTTTCTATTAGCTTGCGATCGCTAATCTTCCCACTAAATCTAGGTTTCATCATTTAGATCCAATTTTTATTTCCCCAGAGTGACAAAAGAGGGTTAATACTATAATACGTTTCATTTAAGCACTTCTTGCTGATTTTATTTGCGTCTTTGGCGGTTCGTTAAAAAAAGGATTTTGATAAAGAGTTAAGCTTTAACTGAACCGTATTCGTCTATACTATATTTTATATTGTAAAATTATACATAATCAATATTGTCAATTGCACTAGTTTGTGACTGTTATAAGTCAATTTTGAGTTTCTTGCTTAAGACCTGTACTTGGGAAGATTTATGTCAGAAAAATCTATGGAATCTAGAGAATCTATTGATTTAGACCTTAATCGTTACTTATTGATATTGAAACGGTGGTGGGTACCGGCTTTCAGTGTATTTGTGGCGACAGTTATTCTGAGTGCCATATCTACACAATTTCTGAAGCCAGATTATGAAGCGGAAGGAAAACTTTTATTTAGGGTTCCCAGTTTTAAAGTAGCAGGCAATAATCTTTACCCTGATACCTCTGAAGGAGGAGAGGCAGGAGATTTGAAACCATTGGTAGCAACTCAAAATCCCATAAGCAGTCAGATAGAAGTTATTTCTTCTCCAGCTTTATTGCAACGGACAATAGACAAACTACAACTTAAAGACAACGATGGTGAACCTCTTGAGGTAAAAGAACTACTAAAACTCCTGAACTTAAAAGTTATTGGTGGGACAGATGTGCTGCGTATTGCTTATAAAAGTCACAATCCTGAAGAAGCAGCGGCAGTAGTCAACACAATTATGAAGTTTTATTTAGAAAATGATATTCTGACAAATCGCTCTGAGGCAGGAGCAACTCGTCAGTTTATGGCCAAGCAACTTCCTACAACTCAAGCTGCTGTTAATAATGCAGAAGTAGCGCTACGTATATTTAAACAAAAGCATCAGATTGCAGATTTATCAGAGGAGACAAGATCGGCTGTTGCGACTATTGGAAATCTAGATAATGAGATGAATACTGTCAAGGCTCAACTGGATGAGGTAAATGCCCAAACCAATGAACTACGGCAGAAAGTAGAGCTAAATTCTCAGGAAGCGATCGCTGTGAGTGCCCTTAGTCAGTCACCAGCAGTACAGGGAATTCTTACACAACTTCAAGAAACCGATCGGCAGTTAGCGGTTGAGCGCAGCCGTTTTCTCGATGACAGCCCTACAATTATTAACCTAGAAGCAAAAAAAGCGAATTTAAAATCTCTTCTACAACAGCAAGTTGGTCAGACTATTGGCAATCAAACACAAGTTCCCCAGAACCTATTGCAGATTGGAGAACTCAGACAAAGCCTGATACAAAACTTTCTGCAATCAGAAATACAACGTTTTGGCTTAACTCAAAGACTCTCGTCTTTATATAATTCTCGTGCCAGCTATGAACAGCGGGTGAAACTCATACCCCAGTTGGCACAAAACCAGCGAGAGTTAGAACGGAAAGTTGAAGTTGCAGAATCAACCTATCAAACTCTATTGAAAAAGGTTCAAGAATTACAGTTAGTTGAAAATACAAATACCCCTAGTTCCCGAATTATTGCTCAGGCTTTAGTGCCTGAAGATCCTACATTAACCAAAAAAATAATTGTTTTGGTGCTAGGAGTCATGTTTGGTTTGTTTTTTGCTACCACAACTGTACTTTTTCTCGCGATGAGAGATAGATCTCTAAAAACACTTAAAGAAATTAGAGATGTATTTAAATATACTTTGCTAGGAATTGTTCCTTTGTCTGTTAAAAAGCTTCGTTCCCGTGATTCAAATGCAGAATCAATGTCTCAAATAGTTGCCGTCAGAGATACTCCCCACTCTTTAACGAGTGAAATGTATCGGATGATACAAGCAAATCTGAAATTCTTAAGTTCAGATAAATTGCTTAAAACCATTGTGATAACTAGTGCAATTCCTAAAGAAGGCAAGTCTACAGTTTCAGCTAATTTGGCAGCAGCGATCGCTCAACTAGGACGTCAAGTTTTATTAATAGATGCAGATATGCGAGTTCCTTCTCAGCATCATCTCTGGCAATTAACCAATGAAGTTGGTTTGAGTGAGGTTCTGGTAGGTCAGGCTGAATTTAACATTGCCGTATCTAAGGTAATGGACAACCTTGATGTTTTAACTGCTGGAGTTAGGCCTCCCAACCCACTTGCTTTGCTTGACTCAAAACGGATGGCATCACTCATTGATAGTTTCTCATCCCAGTATAAGTATGACTTTGTAATTATTGATGCTCCTCCACTGCTTTTGGCAGCCGATGCTTTGACTTTAAGCCAAATGACTGATGGTATTTTGTTAGTAGCTCGACCCGGAGTAATTGATTCCAACAGTGCTAATGCTGCTCAAGAGATATTAGAGAGATCCAATTACAACGTTCTAGGTTTAGTAGTCAACGGAGTCATTGATAAAAATGAATCTAGTAGTTATCGATATCATTCTCACGAATACTTTAACCCAAGAGAGTTGAAAAAAGAGCTTAAGGGACTGGCGAAGAAATAAAGCTTCTAAAAACACTATTTTAGGAGTTACATCAAGTCCGGATAAATTATTTATTAATTAATTAAAGACTGACGTAAAGACGCCAGAAATTTTAAATAATAAGTAATTAACCGGACTAAAAATTATTTATATAGCGCTCCTAGATCAGAGCAGATATATCTATCACTGTTTTCCTTCATGGCTCTTGCTGGCCTTCTCCAATTGGGTTGTAGACAAAAGCTATATATCAATAAGAACTTTATCCTACAACCCAATGCCATACTTTTAACTACTACTGATTTTCGTATGCACCTCTATCAGGTGCATAACCGGACACACGAGGATTGCCTAGAAAATCGGTTTTCAAACTACTCCACTTTAAACCACTATTAATTGCCGGACTTGTTGATTTTAATCTAAAGTCACGAGCTGAGGGATTAACAAACTGTGGATCTGCAATTATATCGTTAGGTCCTGTAATCTTGATCGTCGAATTATTGCGATAAACATTGTAGTTATAATTGACGTTGACATTTTTCATATTGCTATTCGCAGCATTACCAGGGGAAGGATACATAATGTTATTGAAAATTTTGACATCAGATGAATAACCCGCATAAATTTCGCCCTTTGCCTTTTTTTTAACTTCTGCACTTTGCTGATTCAAATATGCCGTGTTGTTGATAATATCGATATGCTGACTATCATGGGCATGAATACCTGAACCGCCATTATTGTAGGTGAGATTGTTTGCAATTAAAACCCGTCCTCTATATCCTTTTGAAACATCAACAATAATGCCATTACCGTCTGTGATCGTTCCGGCATCAATCCAAGGAACGTACATTCGATTGTTGTAGCTCCTATTATTGGTCACAAATATCTTGTATCCCTTGTTATTGTCAGAACTCCAATTATTAAGCATGGAAATGCCACTGCAACCATGAACTGTGTACCAAGCGTTATTGAAAACAGTGTTATTATCCACTTTCACATAATCAGCTTGGATTGCTGAGATACCTCCTCCTCCACAATCATGCACTTTGTTGTTTAGAATATTTATGTGATGAGAACGGCCTTTGTTTCCTCCCTCAATGCTTATGCAATTTCCGTTAGTAAGCGGATTTGATCTGTTATATTTCTGACTTAACGCATAATCACGGGTGATATTAGCATTGTTCCCTATAACCTCCAGCCCGTTAATCTCGATGTATGAAGCTCCATTTGAAATCGAGATACCATTCCACGTATTGTGCTGAATTTTTGGAAAATGCCCAGGATATGCTTCATATTTAATCCATGCATTTGCAGTTCCAGAACGTTTAATACTTAGTACAGAACCGTTTTTAGGCCCATTCTTGTATTGCCCGTTCATAATAAGTACCGTATCGCCAGGATTAGTCAGGTTTGCTGCCCTTTGAAGTGTCCTAAAAGCGGATGAGGTAGAGAGTCCGCTATTTCTGTCGTTTCCGTTACCACTAACATAGTATGTTGTCCCAGTTGAAATACCACTGATCAGTTTGCGGTTAGGTAGTGGTGTTTCCTGAATAGTGGATGGCTGAGGAACATCTTTAAAGAAAGACTCTGTTATTCTCTGTCCTTGAACCAGACCTGTTAATGCCCAGGGAAGTACAAGAGATGCGCTCAAACTGAGAAAACCGAAACCATGAATCATCATAGGGAAAAAATAGGGTATGTTGCAAAAACTCAATCGTTAACGGTTAGTAACTCTAGCCTTAGTTAATAACCCAGTATTAGATACGGTCGTATCACTGCCACTTGTAAGTTTATACACGGTTTTATAGGTTTAAACCTGCGCATTTTCGCGTAAATATGGCTGAACCACCTTTTGAGCTTGTGTTCCAAAAAATCGCAAACATCTGATAAAATCACTGAATAAAAAATATCAGTATCCAGAGTTACCCTATTCATGAACACCAAGCAACCGTACAAATGGCGTCATTTCCAATTCGACATCATTCTACTGTGTATACGCAGTATCTGTGGTTAAAATAGTATATCTGTCATCAATTAGTTGATTTACTTAAATAATTCTTATGATAATAAGAATCATTGAATGACTAAAAATCATTAATGAACTAGTATTTACGAAATCTGCTTTCTAAAATATTCTCATTATCATAAGTAATCCGAGTACCTACAATCAAGATTTCAAAAGTCTATCAATGCACATTATGAATTTACAATGAGAGTTTTAAAGTTTACAGTATTTTTCTATGAGTAATATTACTTAAAATTATTATAATGACGGATATATAAAAGTAGTCAAATAGCTTAGAACATTGGCAAATCAGAAGAGAGCGACTGTCAGAGTATTTATAGCAGACTTGTCCTAACCAGTATCACAGCATTTAAAAAAAACGCTATTTGGAAGAAGCGATGTCTTGTAAAGCGTTTGTTATGTGTCAATACGCTTGGGTTAAGGGTTGTTGGTGTAGATAATTGGTCTTTTAAGACGCGATAAGAGACCATTTATAAAGTAAATCTTTAGGCAACAAGACGACGCAACATAACACGAGTCATAACAGCATATATGGCAGCTTCACTCATTTCTGGAAGACGCTCATAATCCTTACTAAGACGATGATATTGGTAAAACCATCCAAATGTTCTTTCCACTACCCAGCGTTTGGGTAAAACCTCAAATTCTTTTCCTGTACGCTGCATTACCTCAACATCAGCTTGAATCATCAACCACACTGCGAGGGCAAACTTATCACCGTTATAGCCGGAATCAACCCACATTACCTCGACTTTTTCCAAGACTTCAGGATGTTCTTCTAGCAGCTCCATCAAAGCATAGGCTGCAAGCACTCAATAGGGCAGCATTTCCAACACTTGCCAATAACTTTGAGCAATAGCCCAAGACTATCAACTATCGTTTGGCGTTTCCTCTCTTTAACTAATTTGCCACCATCAAAACCGTACACATCCCCCTTTTTTCCGTCGTTTTAACCGACTGGCTATCTGCTGCGATGCCTACGGCGAGCTTTGCTAAGGCACTTGGTTGAGTTGACTTGCCCATTTTTTGACGAACTTGATCGCGCAAAGTATGATTCATTTGCTCCCAAATATCTCGTTTTTGCCATTTACGATAGTAGCTGTAAACAGTTGCACTGGGAGGAAAGTCCCCTGGAAGCATATCCCATTGGCAACTCGTCTTTAGGTGGTAGTAGATCGCATTGCATACTTCTCGCATATCCGTTGTTCGCGGATGCCCACCATGTTTAGCTGCTGGAATCAAAGGCGCTAAAATTGCCCATTCTGAGTCACTAAGGTCTGTAGAATAAAGCTTTCGCTTCATTGCTTCCTATGTAGATATACTGCATAAACAGTATCCTATCGTTGACTTCTACCTGATAACTCTTCTTTAGATTTACTTTATAAATAGTCTTTAAATCGCGTCTCTACATCTGGATTTTGGGCTTATCTAAACTGTATTGTGTTATGTGTAACTTGCTTTTGATTAAAGGATAGTGCAATTTTAGGGACGAAGAGGGTTGGCTAAGTCCCCAATTTGCATCTATCTTTTAAACTAAAGTCCGAATAAGTTCAAAAGATTAAAGATAACACCTAGAGGTCCGGTTATGGTGTTGACGGTATCGCCAGTCTTAGCTGAACCAGATCGGTTGACTACTACAACATCATTATTGCGGAGTATAGGATTAGTTTGCTCATTAATCCCAGCAGAGAAATCCACTTTTACTATACGTTTAGTGACAGAACCATTAGGGTTGAGGCGAATCAAATCAACAGCACTACTACTAGCTCTGGCATCATTAAATCCGCCAGCAGCGAGTATAGCTTGATTTAAAGAGCTATTTGGTTGAACGTCTGTTAGACCTGGTTTTTTAACTTCGCCAACCACACCAACCTGAATTCGTGTAGGAGACAAAGTAGTGGTCGCTAATTGAGTCGCTTCTGCGGGGTTAATTTCAGTTGCCGTCGGAATAACAATTGTATCTCCGTCTTGCACAATGATGTCTTGATTGGCATCACCACTCTGTAACAGTTGCCAAAGATTAATATCTATAGATTGTTCTGAGCCAGTTCTTGTAGGTCGGCGTAGCTTGAGATTACGCACATCAGCTTGTGCTGTAATCCCTCCAGCTAATTGAATTACTCGTGTCACATTTGGTAAACCAGTGGGACTGGCAGTGCCACTGTTGGGAGTTGCGCCCACTTGGCTATCTGTATTACCTGGGGTGACAAGATACGAACCAGGACGGTTAACTTCACCAATAATTGTTACTGTGCGGGGTGTGGTTTGACTGGCGGCAAAGTTGGATGCAAATATATTGCGAGATTCTGCGACGTTGAAGTTGGTTGCTGTTGGCACAACTATAGTGTCTCCATCCCGCAAGGTAATATCCTGCGATAACTTGCCTGTTTGAATGAGTTCTTTCAAATTGAGGGTGACAGATTGCTCTGAAGAACGTCCTATTCTACGCCGTAATTGAACTTGAGTCACATCCGCAGCTAAAGTCACCCCCTGCGCTGTTGTTAATGCTGCTAATACAGTGGGATATTGTACGCCTGGATTGTTCCCGGCGCCTCCGCTCAAGTTTAGAGTGTAAGCTCCAGGACGTGTCACCTCTCCAGCAACAAAAATATTTATAGGACGAGGAGACAAGAGATTGACTGAGATTAACGGGCGTTTGAGGAAGCGAGCATATCTTCTAGCTATTTCGTCAGAAGCTTGTTCAGTTGTTAGCCCTAATACCGATACACTGCCAATTAAAGGTAGGTTGATTGCTCCACCGGGGGGAATTTGGTATTCACCTGTATATTCAGGTACTTCAAATACATTTACACGGATGAGATCGCCGCCTCCTAATGAATAATTAGCATCTAATTGTGTTTGTGTAATTGGTGGTTGTGTTGTTGGTGGTAACGGTTGTCCCTGAGCTAGACTGGCAGATGACACAGCGGCATTGACAGCAGTTAACAAAGCCATACCTACAGTTGGCTGAATTAGGAATTTAGACAAACTTTTGTTAAGCATATTTACTTGAAACTCTGAAACTACAATCAATAAAGTACTGTCTAAACATTCTTATTTTGACTATACCTAAATATTCATGTTCCCCGACACTCTTATTTTCCTAGAAAAGTGTGATTTTCCGGAGGAAATTTGTTTATTGAAGTTAAATTTTTAGTGAAGTTAGCTTAAAGTTAATGTTGCTTGAATAGAGTAATATCAAAAAATATAGGATTTACACAAATAAACCCAGTTTCTACAAGAAATCGTCTGTTAGCTAACAATCAATTGTCACGAATAAATTTTTCTTTTCAAAGTTAATTTGATGACATTTAAAATTTGCGATGAGTAGTAAGGGACTACTAAAATTAGGAACAAGTTCATTAAATAAATACAAATAACCTTGAAAAGATGTTGGAATTTTATTTTTTGTGGATTGCGTTGGCAAAGAGAACTCAAAAAGGCAGAATTTTGGGTTTTGCTCTTCGAGCTAGTCGACAATTTACTACTTGGCAACAAGACTAATTCAAGGGGTTATTTTTTCTTTGGATCTGTTGAATAAAAAATTCTTCTAGGGATTGACGTGACAAGTTAATAGCAATAATTTTACCTTCCATAAGACGAAGACTGGCAAGAAAATCATAGTAACCATCTTGTAGTGTACCGTGCCAGGAACCATCAGGCTCAAATATGAGAGTGGGTATCCATTTTTTGAGAATTTCCCAGTCACCACCTTGACCTTTTACTTGATATGTGTCATTTACGCCTAAGAGTTCATTGAGGGAACCAGAGCAAATTAGTTCACCTTGAGCGAGGATGGCAATGCGATCGCAAATCTGTTCTACTTCACTAAGAACGTGGCTGTTGAAAAAAATCGTCTTACCAGCAGCTTTGAGCGCCAGAATAATTTCTCGCATTTGATAGCGCCCCACCGGATCGAGACCAGACATAGGTTCGTCCAGAAAAACTAAATCTGGCTCATTAATTAATGCCTGTGCCATACCAACACGCTGTAGCATTCCTTTGGAATAGCGGCGCAACAGTTTTTTACGGGCATCGGCTTGGGATAAACCGACCAATTCCAGTAGTTGGGGAATGCGCTGGCGTTGGACACTTTGGGGAATTTGGAATAACCCAGCAGCAAGCTGTAAAAATTCCCAACCAGTGAGATAGTCATACAAATAGGGATTTTCCGGCAGATAGCCAATATGTTGCTTAACACTGCGATCGCCTATTGGATTACCTAACAACGATCCGCGTCCAGAAGTGGGATGAATAATTCCCAGCAACAATTTTAAAAGGGTAGTTTTCCCAGCACCATTAGGCCCCAACAAACCAAAGGTTTCGCCTTTGTAAACCGTTAAAGAACAGTTTTTGAGAGATACGACTTTTTGATTTAGCCAAAAACCAGTGCGATAGACTTTTCGCAACTCAGAAGTTAGGACTACTGGTGGAATGTCTGCCGTATTAAGTTGAGAATTAGAGTCATCTGCAACAGACTTCATCTCGGTTAAATCACTATTTATCAGCTTGGCGTCAATTAAAAATTACCCGGTAGGCTGATAATAACCATCAACAACTCGTGTGTCAATTATCCGAAATGGGGGACTGGGGAAGAAGCAAGGGAGCAGTGAGCAGGGGAGGCAGGGGAGACAAGGAAGACAAGGGGGACAAGGAGGAATTATTAAACCAGTCTCTCCCTTGTCTTTTCCCTCTTCCTCATCTAAGTTGTCTCTTGTCCATGCCCCATGCCCAATCCCCAATGCCCAATTTGACTTTTTTCATAGAACTCCCTTAGAACTGGGAATTAAACCAGCACGTCGGGAGTCAATTTCTACCGCCAGCCGTGTTGCTCTTGCAAAAGCTTTAAATGTCGCTTCAATGATGTGATGAGAATTAATGCCATCCAATTGTCGAATGTGCAGTGTCATTTGACTATGGTTCACCAGTGCCACAAAAAATTCTCGCACCAGTTGGGTGTCATAGGTTCCTACCCGTTGAGTTGGAATTTGCAAGCCATAGCTGAGGTGAGGCCGTCCAGAAAAATCTAGCGCTACCTGAACTAAAGCTTCATCCAGCGGTGCAAGAAAATTACCAAAGCGGACAATACCCTTTCTGTCACCTAGTGCTTGGTTAAAAGCTTGCCCTAAAGTAATGCCTACATCTTCGTTAGTATGATGATCGTCAATTTCCCAGTCTCCCTTGGCTTGAACATCTATATCAATCAGCCCGTGGGAGGCAATTTGATGCAACATGTGATCCAAAAACGGAATACCTGTTGCTGCTGTGCAAGTTCCTCTACCATCCAGGTTGATGGTGACTTGCACATTAGTTTCACCAGTGGTGCGGTGAACAGTGGCAATGCGAGGGGTTTGGGTTGAGCGATCGTAGTTTGAATTAACTTGGCGATTGGTTGTTTGCATGGGGAGTGAAAAGAGTTAAAAGTTAGGAGTTATGAGTTATGAGTTAAAAATTTATAACTCTTAACTCCTCACTCCTAACTCCTAACTTTATCGTGTCACATTCCCATAATTTCATATCCTGCATCTACATAGAGAATTTGTCCGGTAATGCCGCTGGACAAATCACTACACAAGAAAGCCGCAGCGTTGCCCACTTCTAACTGAGTGACGGTGCGTCGTAGGGGAGCTACTTCTTCTACATGATGAATCATATCCAAAATCCCACCCACTGCTGAAGATGCCAAAGTACGGATGGGGCCTGCGGAGATGGCATTCACACGAATATTTTGCGGCCCTAGTTCAGCAGCTAAGTAACGCACACTCATTTCTAACCCCGCCTTGGCAATTCCCATAACGTTGTAGTTGGGGATTGCCCTAACACCACCTAAATATGTCAGGGTGACGATGCTACCTCCCTCTGTCATCAAAGGTTTGGCTGCACCACTTAACTGCACTAGTGAGTAGGTACTAATTTCTAAGGCGGTGTTGAAGCCAGAACGAGAAGTTTGGCTAAAATCTCCACTTAAATCGTCTTTGCTGGCAAAGGCCAGACAATGGATGAGGATATCTAGCTTTCCCCACTTTTCGCGGATTGTCTCAAAAGTAGATTTAATTTGGTCTTCATCTTGGACATTACAGGGAAGAAATAGGCTGGGGTTAAGAGGTTCTACCAATTCCGCGACTTTTTTCTCCATCTTGCCGCGTTCATCTGGTAGGTAGGTAATACCCAGGTTTGCTCCGGCTTTGTGCAGCTGTTGGGCTATCCCCCAGGCGATCGAGCGGTTATTGGCAATACCTGTAACAAGGGCATTTTTTCCAGTCAGATTTAGCATAAAAATTGTTAATGCGATCGATCATTAGGAGCATACTAGAATCTGAGGCTAATTTATCTTTGTTTTATACAGGATTTGCAAAAATGAATATTGGTAAGAGTTTTTGCTGCGTGTAAAAATCTTGATTTTTTATAAAGATATTCTCAAAATATCTTTATTTGTTCTTCAAAAAACCTTTTAAATACAGTTATTGGAACTAGTTATCAACAATTAGTAGCTGAAAGGATCAACAATTATGTATCATTATAAACAAAGAGTTATGAAGAGATTAGTTGGAGTATAGGAAAGTACAGAAAGGTTGACGGTGCTTTATTCATTTTTCGGGTGTATTCTTAGGTAATCAGTTTTTGTTTTTCCGGCATTGGGTAGGGGAAGGGAGATGATCGTGACACAAGATAAAGCCCTAGCAAATGTTTTTCGTCAGATGGCGACCGGGGCGTTTCCGCCAGTTGTGGAAACGTTTGAACGCAATAAAACGATCTTTTTTCCTGGCGATCCTGCCGAACGAGTTTATTTTCTTTTGAAAGGTGCTGTTAAACTTTCCAGGGTGTACGAGGCAGGAGAGGAAATAACGGTAGCGTTGCTGCGGGAAAATAGTGTTTTTGGTGTATTGTCATTGCTGACAGGAAATAAATCGGATCGGTTTTACCATGCGGTTGCATTTACTCCTGTAGAATTACTGTCGGCACCAATTGAACAGGTAGAGGTAGCACTCAAGGAAAATCCAGAATTATCAATGTTAATGCTGCGAGGTCTGTCTTCGCGCATTTTACAGACAGAGATGATGATTGAAACTCTTGCTCACCGAGATATGGGTTCTAGATTGGTGAGTTTTTTGTTAATTCTTTGTCGGGATTTTGGCGTTCCTTGTGCAGATGGGATCACAATTGATCTGAAGTTATCTCATCAAGCGATCGCAGAGGCAATTGGTTCAACTCGTGTTACCGTTACTAGGCTACTGGGAGATTTGCGTGAGAAAAAAATGATTTCCATCCACAAAAAGAAGATTACTGTGCATAAACCTGTTACCTTAAGTAGACAGTTCACATAAAAACAATTGGAGAAAGGGGAATCGGCGCGTGTTCTATTTTGAAAAATGACACTAATAGCTAGAGGTAAATCTAAAATTGAATAATTTCAGCTATTGCCAATTTCCACTTCTTTCCAGACAATGCTTAAAAGTAGTAGGCTGTATCTGGAAGGATTTCGGTAGCTAAAGATGACCACCGGATACATCCTTATCGCAGCAATTTTGATTTTGGGAGGCGTAATTGCCACCGTGGGCGATCGCATCGGCACACGAGTTGGCAAAGCCCGCCTCTCACTTTTTAAGCTTCGTCCGAAAAACACCGCCGTACTAGTAACAATTTTTACTGGTGGTTTGATTTCAGCATCAACTCTAGGGATTTTATTCGCTGCCGACGAAGGTTTGCGAAAAGGAGTCTTTGAGTTAGAAGATATTCAAACAGACCTCAGACAGAAGCGGGAACAGCTAAAAACCGCAGAAACGCAGAAAAGTCAGGTAGAGGGTGAGCTAAACCAAGCAAGAATTGCCCAAGCAAAAGCACAACAAGACTTGCAGGCAATTAATCAATCCTTGCAGGCGGCAAACGCCAAACAGAGGGAAACGCAAGCCCAGCTGAACCGCACAATTAGTCAACAAGCCCAAACCCAAACTCAACTCCAACGCACTCAAGGTCAGTTAGGACAAGTTGTAACTCAATACCAAAAAGCCATAGCTGAGTTGCAAAGCGTTTCCAATCAGAGAAAACAGCTACAGGCGGCAGTTGAACTCTTGAAGACAGAACGTCAACGACTGTATGCAGAAGCGAAAAAAGCCATTGACGAAGCCAAAACAGCAATCGAAAAACGCGATCGCGAACTTGCTAACCGTCAAGAAGCCATAGAAGCACGCGATCAAAAAATTGGCCAGCTGGATCAACTTATTCAAAAGCGTAACGTAGAAGTTGCAGCACGAGAGCAAGTGATTGCCAAACGGGAATCGCGCCTCAAAGAATTGGAAGCACAACAGGAGGAACTAGAACAGGAAGTTGCCAGACTGGAAAAATATTATCAGTCCTACCGCGACCTGCGTTTGGGTAAGCTGGCCTTAGTTCGCGGTCAAGTTCTGTCCGCTGCTGTAATTCGTGTTACTCAACCTGCCGCTGCTCGTCAGGCAGTGGTACAACTTTTACAAGAAGCCAATCGCAACGCCAACCTCGAATTAAGCGAGCCTGGTACAAATTCGTCAAATTTAGAGCTGTTGCGCGTGACCGAGGATCGGGTCGATCAATTAAGCAAGCAGATTGCCGATGGTAAAGAATACGTCGTGCGAATATTCTCTGCTGGTAATTACGTCAGGGGAGAAAAGCAGATAGAATTTTTCGCGGATACAGCCCAGAATCAACTGGTTTTTTCGGGAGGTGCGGTGCTAGCCACGACTACTGCTGATTCCCAAACCATGACATCTTATCAGTTACAGCAGCGGCTAGAAATACTGATTTCTGCTTCCCAATTTCGTGCCCGTAATGCCGGAATTGTCGAAAATGTGCAAGTAGAGGGGACTTTTCTGCGCTTTGTCAGTCTACTAAGACAGTATAATCAACCCTTGGAGATCAAAGCGATCGCAGCAGAGGATACTTATACAGCCGGGCCATTGAGAGTAAAATTGGTAGCAATAGTTAACGGAAAAATTATTTTTAGTACTTAAAAAATTATTTGCACACTGTTATTAGTAAGATTTAAACATATTGAACAGCAGTCAAAATAATTGCTATAGCTGCATTTTTTATTTAGCAGATACTATGCGAACATTTTTAATTTTTAATTAATTATGAATTTCCGTGAATTTTCACCAACGCAACCAGTCATCTTGGGGTTCGATCCAGGTCGAGATAAGTGTGGTCTAGGGGTGATGGGGCTGGATCGGCAACTGTATTATCATCAAGTTGTGTTAGCAAAAGAGGCGATCGCTAGTATTGAGACACTGCGCCAAAGGTTCCCGATCTCTTTGATGGTCATGGGCGACCAAACTACAGCCAAACAGTGGAGACAGAAACTATATCAAGAATTGACAGAACCGTTGAGTATTATTTTAGTGGATGAGCGCTACACAACCTTAGAAGCACGCGATCGCTATTGGCAAATGTTCCCGCCCAAAGGGTTAATCAAGCTATTGCCACAGGGTCTACGACAGCCTCCAAGACCCATAGATGACATTGTTGCCATCCTCTTAATCGAAAGATACTTAAATCGCCTCACTGAATCAGCAACCAGCCAATTTTAGATTTTTTCTTCAATCCAAAATCTAAAATCCAAAATCCAAAATTGAATAACTCCTAAGTTTTAAAGTTCCGCCCGAATCGTAAAAGCATAGTCTCCGCCAGGCTCTAGCTGGTAATCTTGTTGCTCTAAGAACCGACCGAGAGGTTCTTTGATTAAGGCGCGACCTTGGGAAGGCTTGACGGCAAGTTCTCCCCGACGAAAATGCCACTGGAAATGCCACTCAAACTCACCCGCACTCACTTCACCCTCAAGGAAGCCGTGTTGCCAGGATTGGCGGGTAATTCTGACATGGGCAATGGTTTCTGGCAGACGTTTTGCACTCACAATGCTTTATGTCAAGTGTGGAATAACAGCCGATGATCTAGGCTACTTATTTTATTTACCAAACATATCTCAATTAGACAAACTGACAAAGTGGGTATTTGTAGTTAACTAGGTTGTGTTTATGAGTAAGATGACTTCAGCATCCTGAAGTTGCACCACCGATAGCGTAAGCAAACTAGGCGTAGCCTCTCCTAGAGAAGCGTTAGCGAGTTTTATTTCGAGGGTCATAGTTCGTCATAGATATTGGAAAAAAAATCAAACGAGAAATGCTAATTTTTTCGTTGCTTCTAGCGATCGCATTTCAACTACTGGCACATTTGAGTAATCGTTTCCATTTGCAATGTGAAGCAGTTTCTACTGTCAATACCTAAATTAGCAGCGTCCAATACTCATACCATAATTGCGTCATTGAAGGTCTTTGTTGCAAAATCCACAGTATATCTATGCCGCAAGATAGCTGTTTTTTGGGTTTATATGTACGTTAAAAATGAGGCAAAAGTATCTTAAGTATACAATAAATTAAAAACTACAGATAAAAAGTTTCGTGATTTACGCATAGACACTTGTACAATTGGGCAGCGCTGCAAAAGCAACTATGTCGAACACCAACTTTTAGAAAAGCAGGAGGAACTTCTCATGGAGTCTTCAGAATAAATAAAAAAGTGGCTTTTTATAAGTTAGCAGTACTAAGTGTATTTTCAGAAAATACTTTATCTACTTTGGCATTTTATTTTATTTTACTGCTTAAGCAATTTGTCAATAATGATTTAGGTATAACTATTATTTGTTACTATTTCTGTCATGCTCAATTCCCTAACTCTAGTAAGATGTCCGCTCAGTCTTAAAATTGATAGTATATTGATTAAATGTAAATTTCAGTTGGCGTAATGAGGTACCTAATGGCAATTAAATTGAAAGTTCCGGATATTAAAGGTGAAGAATGCGCCAAGAAAATAACTAAATCTATTCTGACTATGGAATCTGATGCCAAAGTAGACGTGAACGTAGACACTAAAACTGTAACTGTAGATACTGAGGCTTCTGAAGAGTCAATTAAACAGATGGTTCAAGCTGCTGGTTTTACTATAGAAGGCTATTAATTACTTCATCTAAATTTCTTAAGAAATTTAGATGAAGTAATTAGCCAGTACAATTGTGTAATGATATTTACGTCCGTTTAACGGGCGTAAATATTACCAAATTACTCTAATCGAATGCAGATATTGTTTCTTTAATAGCAGGGCAAACTGAGTTAAATATTAACAAGCTTGAACAAAAGTGAAATTCACTCAGACTGCAATCAAAGACGACTTTAAAAAAATTAACTTTTAACTTTATTTTAATAACTATTAAAATTCTTGTAGTAGTCAAAAGTTTTCACCCTAAATCCTTCTCCCATGCTTGGGAAAAAGACTTTGAAATTGGCTCACTTTTTCATAATTTTGGGAAAAAGGATTGAGTGATATAGCAAGATTGCGTAGGGTGGCTGAATTTTGAATTTGAAAGTATATTCTTGTGTAGAAGTTAAGGCAATCAATGATTGTCATCAAATAATCTGATATTTTCACGCCTAATATAAAGAAGAATTATATTCACTAGACTTCTTGCAAAAGTCGGGAAAAGGGAAAGGGGAAAGGGGGAAAGGTTTGTTATTTTCCCTTTACCCTTTAACCTTTACCCTTTTCCCCTCTCTTGCAAAAAGCACTTTTGCAAGAGGTCTACTTATCGCCCTCAAGTCTAAGTACTAGGGAGGATTTATGATGAATAACTAACTGATAAATAATTGGGGGAGAAAGCTATAGCTAGAATTATGGAAACTAAACAGCTAGGAAAAACTGGTATCTTGGTAAGTGCGATTGGTTTGGGTGGTATGCCCATGTCAATTGCTAATCGTCCTTCTGAATCGGAATCAATCCAAGTTATTCATCGGGCTTTGGATTTGGGTATTACATTTATTGACACAGCCGATTCTTACTGCAAAGATGAGTCAGATAAGCACCACAATGAACAGTTAATTCACAAGGCACTTAGTAGTTACAAAGGCGATGTTAGCCAAGTAATTGTAGCAACTAAGGGCGGGTTGATGCGTCCCAATGGTAACTGGACAAGCAACGGCAACCCAGAACATTTGCGCCAAACAATTCGAGCCAGTTTTGAGGCTTTGGGCGGTGCTAAACCCATCGATGTTTGGCAATACCATTCTCCCGATTCTAATTACACCATTGAAGAATCTCTTGCGCCAGTTAAAGAAGCAGTGGAGGCTGGTTTAATTCGGTTTGTAGGAGTTTCTAACTTTTCTGTTGAACAAATTAAACGGGCGCAGGATATCATCGATATTGTTTCAGTGCAGAATCAATACAGCCCTTGGCAGCGCCAGCCAGAAAATGACGGCGTATTAGAATATTGCGAACAGCAGGGATTGACCTTTTTACCTTGGAGTCCCTTTGGTGGTAGGCGTCGCCATCAAGACTTGCAAGATATTTCTGCGCTCGCTAAATTAGCTAAAGAAAAAGGCGTGTCGGTGTATAATATCGTTTTGGCGTGGTTGCGTTCCAAGTCGCCTGTTATTTTGCCTATTCCTGGTGCTAGCAAGGTTTCCAGCATCGAAGACTCAACGCGTGCTATCAACGTGAAATTATCTGACGAAGAAGTGCAAAAAATCGATCGAGCAACTTAATTATTCGGCGTTGCTAATTCAATCTATGAATCTGGGTTTAAAGACGTTGCCATGTAACGTTTTTACAAAGATTTTGAAATCACGCCAAATCATTTTCATACCTGAATTCAGCAACGCCAATTATTCCACTGGCTAACGTAAATATGGTAGAACTTGCCTATCAAAAAAGACATGATATTAGAAACACACCGCTTGCTAATGCGTGATTTTGTAGAGACAGATTTGCAGGCGGTTTTTGCTTATCAATCCGATCCTTTGTATTTGCGTTATAACTACTGGACACAACGCACACAGAACGATGTTTGTGAGTTTATCCAGATGTTTATCGATCAGCAAAAAGAGCAACCTCGGACTAAGTTTCAGTTAGCTGTTGTCCTCAAAGAAGAAAATCGGCTGATTGGCAATTGTGGTATCCGTGTAAACGATCCAGAAATGCGGGAAGCAAATATCGGCTATGAACTAAATACTCAATATTGGGGACAAGGTTATGCAACAGAAGCAGCACAGGCAATTTTAAAGTTTGGCTTTGAAGAACTGAGAATGCATCGTATCTGGTCTTGGTGTGTTTCAGAGAACATTGCTTCTGTAAAGGTATTAGAAAAAATTCGTATGCGTCGTGAAGGTCATCTGCGAGAAAAAGAGTTTATCAAAGGCAGATGGTACGACAACTTTCTTTACGCGATCCTTGAGCATGAATGGCAAGCGAACTAATATCGCTTCTATGAGCTACCTCAGAGACAATATCATAAATTACTGAGAAATTGAGGGTAAGACAAGTTCAAAGGATCGCACAGATGACCAACCCTATCTTCAATTTCTAAACAGCTACAGAACACGAACTATTAGCAGCAACGAGAAAAAAGTATCTGCGTTCTCGTAGACAAATAGCTACAGAGAAATTATCTCAGCAGGCAAACTTTCAGCCTGGAGGATTATCAGCTTTTATTTACAGTTCATAATCCCAAAATACTATGAATTGGTGTTTTTGTCTTGATATTTACCAATGCACCTGATGCTTGAAAAATTGAAGAAAACCTGACATTTTTGCTTTCCCTCTCAGAGAAAGTAACAGATAAAAATTAGTTAATTTTGGAGTCTAAAAAAATGCGATCGCTACTTTTAACTTTTGCTGAAAATCTAAATTTTTCTGAAAATCAGTTGGAGGAAATACTCTCACAGCCTCTAACTAAAGTTCTCAATTCACCTGAATTGCAACAAGAATTAAACAGCTTAGATACCAATTTGCTTAAGGAAACTTTACCCACCGCCGGAAGAGTTTTAGCTAAGGAATTACCACCTTTTTACAACTGGTTAAAAAATGAGTTGGGAGTCAAACGGGTTCCTGATAGTCCCGATCACACTACAAAATGGGTAATTGGTTTTGTCCATAATCAAGAAAGTTTAACTCATTTAGTTGAGTTACACCGTCCAGTACCTCGTCTGGCTTTAGAAGCTTCTATTCCCCGCTTGGTAGGGTTGTTTGAAGGTGTCGAAGATGCGCAAGTTCGGCAAGAATGGCAAAAAGCGATCGCAGCTCTATGTCTAGTTTTAGTTGTGGCTGCACGCGAACAAGATAAAGCAGCTGTAGCAGTCTGAATTGCTGTCTCCCGCATATAGTGGCGCACATCTGTGCGCCACTACTAATCTATATTTCCAGAAGCGATCGCATCCAATTTCTTAACATCAAGGATCGTAATCGTCCCACCTCGACGATAAGCAATTACTGACTTGAGACTTTTAATTAATCGCACGCATTCTTCGTAAGTAATGCCGCTACTTCGAGCCATCCGATAATAAGATAATTTAACTTTTAAACACTCGCCTTGTGGACTAGATTCAGTTCCAGATTCAACAATAAAATATTGAATTAATCTCGCAAGGCGAACAATCGCTCTTTCAGAAACTAATCCGTGAACTGTTTCATGTAATTGCTGAATCCGACTGTTAAAAACCATCAGCATTCGTAAGGCGATTTCCGGATTTTCGCCAATAGCTTTTAATAAAACATCTCGCTCTACAGTGAGGATTTCACAATCAGATTCAGCAGTGACAGTTGCCGGAGAAATTCCATTTCCCAACAAAGCAGGAGCCGCAAAAATTTCCCCAGCAGCTAAGGCACGGAGAATTGTTTCTTTCCCCGTTGTTGCTGTTTTAGTAACTTGAATCGATCCACTGACAACAGCGTAGAGTTTTGCTGGTAAGCGATCGCCTTCATGGAGAATAATTTCTCCTTTGCGATAGCCTTGTACCTGAGTGTAAGGTTGCAAACCAATCTTATCTGCTGTTTTTAAACCCGCAAACACGATAATTTGCGAAAGTTGTTCCAGGGATGCCTGCATGATTAGCCTGATATTGCCCAGGCTGGACGATGATGAATCCAAGGATTAGCCGCTTCTAATTGTGCTGCTAGGCTGATGATTGTGGCTTCAGCGGCAGGTTTACCAATTAGCTGCACACTCATGGGTAAACCCTTACTATCAAAGCCAACAGGAATGGCGATCGCAGGTTGTCCAGTTGCATTCGCAGGCGGACAAGGAGCAACCCACTTAATAATATTTTGGAATGTCTCTTCTGGACTGAGCGAAGCCCATTCCCCAACGCGAATAGGTGAATGTAGATAAACTGGCAATACCAGCACATCCACAGTATCGAAAAATGCCACAATCTGACGTGCCACTACCTGCATTTGGGAAACCGCTTGCAGGTATTCTCCAACGGAACCTGTACGTGCAAATAGCCAGCGATTCAATGGCTGCAAAGCTTCAACAGGAAGTCCCGATGCAGCTACTCCAGCTTGCCAAACGATTTGAAATGGTTCAACTAAACCACTAAAATCTGGGGATTTTTGTTCAACGTGGTGGCCGAGTTGTTCTAATAACTGGACTGTTTGACGGACACCTTGCTGACAGTTGGCGTCAGCTTCTCCCAAAGGAGAAATACTAGTGTCAAAGGCAATTCGCAAAGCACCGAGTTTTGTCTCAGTAGCGGCGAGAAATGATGGTTCGGGATCTGGCAACCAGTAAGGATCGCCTGTCATGTACCCAGATATGGCATCCAAAAGGGCAGCAGCATCAGCGACAGTCCGGGCGATTGGCCCGTTGACGGCAATTCCAGCGAGGCGTTCGCCTACTGGTGCTTTACTCACCCTGCCCCTTGATGGTTTGAGTCCCACCAAACCACAACAAGCCGCAGGCCCCCGAATTGAACCACCGCCATCAGAACCTTGAGCGATCGCACACAGTCCCGCTGCTACCGCCGCCGCCGCACCACCACTGGAACCGCCAGGAGTGTATTCTAAATTCCACGGATTTCTCGCTGGGGTAAAACCCATAGGTTCGCTGTAGGGAAAAGAACCTAATTCGGAAGTAGCTGTTTTACCAAGAAGAGTAAATCCAGCTTGTTTAATGCGCGTTACAACCCCATCATCATAGTTAGGGATATTGTTCAGTAATGCCGGATTTCCATAAGTACAGGTAACGCCTGCTACAGCATTGAGGTCTTTAATAGAAATCGGTACGCCAAAAAATGGCGGTAGTTCTGAAGTAGTTGTTAATAATTCTGTTTTGGCTTTGGCATCTGCGATCGCTAATTCTGCCGTCACCGTAAAATAACTTCCTAATTGGGGATTTAATTGCCCAATCCTTTCTAAATATATTTCTACCAACTCTAGGGGTGATATTTCCCGGCGACGAATTAATTGCGCCAACTCTAGTGCTGGGGTAAATGCTAAATCAACTTCATTCATAGGTTAGTGAATGGGTAATTTTGTTTTTCTCTGGGATTTTTAAACTGAAATTGTTACTTTAGCAGGATTTCCGGGAACTATACATTTTATAGCTCCTGAGATTTGCCACTCATTTAGGATACTCAGATGCAATAGGCATGGTTACGTTCTTACTCAAGCCATTTTAATTGTTCTGCATAAACTTTCGACAAATCCCTAAAGGGTATTTATGGCTAACCTAGAAATACTTGTTAGTGAATTGCCAACATTGATTCAGAGTCTAAAACTTACTATTGGCGATTCTAATCAAATCATGGAACAAATTATCCCGATTAATAATGCTCAGGAAAAACTACGAAATATTAAAAAATTAATCGTTCAGGAATTGAGACTTGAGAACGTCAAAAATTCTGCGATCGCTACGCTTCCTCGAATAGGTACTGTAGGTGTTTTATTTATACCTAGTGGAGGATTAATCGATCCAGCGATCGCAGAGAAATTTGGAAATTCAGAAACTAAAATTTCATTGACTGATTTACAATCAAAAATTGATGATTGGCTTGAATGGGGTTATTTTCTGCAAGCGATCGCCGCTGATATTCTTAGTGATATTCAATTAGTAAATCAACTAAATTATGATATTATTAATTTAAGTATATCTAATCAACTTCAAACCTTGAATGAAAGTTTAAAAATTGACTTGGCCTTGGCTAAATTTAATATTTTAAAACATCAAATTGAAAAAATTAGCGATTCTCAAAAACAACTATTAAAGCTACAACAAAAACTAAATTATATTTTTGATACTATTAAAAATAGTCGCAACTTATTAAATATTTTATTAGGCGTATCAGCTTTTTATGGTAAATCTGGTTTTGCTCTAGAGTGGTTAGATGATGACCACGAATTAATCATATCAAGTGAGGGAAAATTTCAAGAATTGACAGATATTCTCAATGATTGTGATTATTTCCAAGAACAAATTGCTGCTTTAATTATTAGGGGTAATACTTTAACTCAACAGGGAGAACAAGCCCTGAAAAAGATTGAAGAGGAAAGTAGTAGAGAAGCAATCAGTAGCCAGAAAGTAGGAATATTAACAAAGTTTTCAACACCAAAAATAATACGTTCAGCTTTGATTATCGCTTCAAGTTTATTAGTCTTAACTTTTACTGGTTTAAAAATTAAAGAGCAAAATCTAAGTTTAACTCAAGAAACAAGTACGTTCGTCACAGACGATGACTCCGCCATCGCCAACTTTAAATCTGCTCAAAAACTTGGTATGGAGGCTGCTTCTCTAGTTCAAAAGCCACCGCATCCTCTAAAAGTCTGGCAAGAAGCAGAAACTAAATGGTATCATGCAATAATTTTATTAGATAACATTCCTGCTAAAACATCAGTTTATGACCGGGCAAAGAATAAATTAGCTTACTATCAAATTAACTATAAATCTATCAGTAAAAGAGTGCTAATTGAAAGGAAAGCTGTAGGAAACTTAGAATTAGCCCACAAGCTAGCAACAGAAGCTAATTTATTTAAAAATTCACCCCATTCACAACTAAGTCGGCAGCAAGCACAAAATAAATGGCGGCAAGCAATTAATTTGTTAGAAGCTATTCCAGAGAGTACGTCTGTCTTTGTGCAAGCTAAAGAGATGCTTTCTATTTACAAAACTAATTATGCAGGGACTAATCAACAGTCCTAAATCATTTGTGAAAAATTAGATAGGATTGCTATATAGCAGTTATTGAATGTTTTACAAATTGTGTTAAAAAAGTAAAGAGGTAAATCGCCCTGTTTCGACGCTTCACCTCTTTAAAAACAGATAATTACAACTAAACAATTACAGCTTAGAACGGTCAGTTAAAATCTCATAACCAGTCTCCGTTACCAAAACTGTATGCTCAAATTGAGCCGACAAAGAATTATCCATCGTGACTGCTGTCCAACGGTCAGACAATGTTCGTGTGTGTCTGGAACCCGCATTTAAAATTGGCTCAATTGCCAGCGTCATCCCCGCCCGGAGTTTAACATTTGGCATCTCACGAGTACGATAGTTGAATACTGAAGGTTCTTCATGCAGGTTACGACCGACACCGTGTCCAGTAAACTCTTCAACTATACTAAAGCCGTTAGCTTTCACATGGTCTTCAATTGCTCCAGCTAAGTCAAGGAGGTATACACCAGCCTTAACTTGTTCAATACCTTTATATAAAGCTTCTTCTGCTACACGAATTAATTTAGCAGCTTCTTGCGTCACTTCACCCACAGCAATTGAAATGCAAGAATCACCATGAAAGCCTTGGAAATAAGCACCCGTATCTACTTTTAATACATCCCCGACGCGAATCACTTTTTTGGGGCTAGGAATGCCATGTACTGCTTCATTATTAATACTGGAGCAAATAGAACCTGGAAAACCGTGATATCCTTTAAAACTCGGTGTTGCACCCATTTCGCGGATGCGTTTCTCTGCATAAGCATCCAAATCAGCTGTTGTCATTCCTGGTTTTACTAGCTCGGAAATTTCTTTTAGGACAGTTGCTACAATTGTCGATGATTGCCGCATGATTTCAATTTCACGCGGCGATTTAATTTCAATTCCTCGGCGCTGTTTTTTCGCAGGTGCAGGCTGAGTCGCTTGAGAAAGTAAGTTACTGAAAATGTTCATGGGAAATTAATAATTACTGGTGGCTGTGACGCTGAAGTATCAATGCTTTCTCTAAGTTAATTGAGAAATAATATCTATAATTTAAGTTATTTTAATCTTTGATAGGGATTCTTCTATTTTGGGCGCTAATGTATATAGAATAACATATTGGCATACTCCTGATGTGTTGGACTGGAATCAAAAACGCCCTAAGTTCTTTTTCAGAACGCACTATGGGAGTTAGTACAGTTTTGTCTAAAATGAGGGTTGAAATTTAAACGCTCCAGGGGCACAAAGGTAAGCCCAGAGGTACGCAGAGAATTTAACACAATTATCTTTAATTTTTAATTCTTGATGGCAATCTCTCCAGTCATACCTGCTTCTGTATGTCCTGGTATTGTACAACGTAAGCCATAAGTACCAGATTTCAGGGGCACAAATACCCATTCGGCTTCCGCACTGGGCTTGAGTTCCAGTTCGTGAATGGCTCCTTTGATTTCTACTTTGCCTGCTTCAACTTTTTGTGTCCAGATGCCATCGGCAAAATCTTTAGCAGTAAAATAGTGCTTCAGTTGGCTGGGATTAGTAAGCCGTAGTTGATAGCGTTTGCCAACCTCAAATTCCAAATGATTTGGCTCAAATTTGAGTTCGTCAGCCGCATTACCCAAGCTAACTGTAATTTCTGTAGCTGGTTGCTTGAGCAAATCAAAAGATTTATTCGCCGCCATTGCTGGAGTAGCAGCGATGAAATTTAGAGCTATAAGCAACGTTAATATCACGTAGTTCGGTCGTAATATTTGCACCCAAGTATGAATTGTAAAAGTAAGGGATTTAATTACAATTTCGTAAAAATAGTTATAGATTTTCATCACTAATTCTCAAAAGGCAATGCTGATGAGCAATAACGATTAATAGGTAGCGGGGAAAACCATTTTACCTATTCTTTATATTATCCATGCCTAGTGCCTATCTCTACCTAATACTTTTCTCTGCTAACACAGATGGCCCAGCAGTAACGACTACGATTTGATCTGGGTGGAGTAACTCACGAGCCGCTTGATTAACTTGAGTAAGGGTGACTTTCTGGATTTTATCAGTGAAAGAGTGCAATTCTACTTTATCTAGTCCGTACACCTCATTCATCAGAATTCTATCTGTTAATTCCTCTGGGTTTGCTAGGGAAACGTTGTAGTTGCTCATCAGGGTGCGTTTAGCTGTTTCTACTTCGAGTGCAGTGACGCCTTGTTGATGGATTTGCTGTAGTATTTGGCGGGTACTAGCGATCGCTTTACTGCTATCTTCAGGACTAGTCTGCATCTCAATCAAAAATGTCCCTACATTCTTAAGAGCTTGGAAGGAGCTATAAATTCCATAGCTCAAACCTTGGCGATCGCGCACTTCTGCACCTAGTCTACTAGATAAGGTATCGCCTCCCAATATCTGGTTTAATACTAAGGCTGCATGAAATCGAGGATCGTAACGGTTAATACCTGTGTAACCCATATAAGTTACAGCTTGGGCTTTATCTGGTAAAACTGGGTTGACACTCACCATTTTCTTTGGCATTGCCACCGGGGGATATTTTAATGTGGGTGCTTGGCCGCTAACTTCCCAGTCTCCAAACTTATTTTTTATCAGCGATCGCACTTTGTCTAGATCGAAATCTCCTACCAGCGCTAGCACTGTTGTATCTGGGCGATAATGTTTAGTTTTAAAATCAATCACATCCTGGCGCTGAATCTGCTGTAAACTCTCCTCTGTAGGGAAAGTATGTAAGGGGTGTTTTTTCGGGTAAATTGACTGAACAAATACTCTTCTAGCTACTTCTGATGGCTCATCTAATTCCTGTTGTAGCTCAGTTAAAGTTTGTTCGCGATGCAGTTCCAACTCTTTGCTTGGAAAGGTACTATTTTTAATAACATCTGCTAGTATCTCCACAAGTATTGGTAGGTCTTCTGCTAAACTATCACCTTCAATATGCACACCTTCGCGGTAGGTTTGAAAGTCTAAACTTGCCCCTCGTTCTCCTAAGACTTTAGCAATAGTTAAAACATCCTTGCTCTTAGTGCCATTTAGCAAATTATCTGCCACAAAAGCAGCCAATCCAGCTTTGCTCTCTGGATCGAATTCTGTCCCAGCTTGAATATAACCGCTCAAGGTAACGGTGGGAGTACTGCGATCGGGTAACAGTAATATCCGCAATCCGTTAGTCAATTTAAATTCCTGGGGTAAGACTTGGGCAATCGCATCTGTAGCCAAATCCACCGACGGTAAGTATTTCATCACCTCAGAAAAAAGCACAGGTGCGCCAGGAGAGAAATTTTCTGTAGTTTGGGCTGAGTCTGGTTTGTCAGCAACTTCTGTTATCCGCTTCTGGGTTGGTTCAAAAAATCCTACTGTCCGCGCTTCTTTTGTCAAGTATTTGTTAATCACAGCAACAACATCCGTCGGCTTCACCAAACGAACAGCTGCCAAATAGCGGTCTGTGTAGCGATAATCACCAACAGTTGTCTCATCAGTTCCCAATCGCATTGCTTGAGAGGTGATATCACGGTTACTCAAAATTACATCTGCTGTTAATTGAGTTTTGGCTCGTTCTACTTCCTCGGATGTCACACCTTTTTCTGCTACATTAGCGATCGCACTACTCAACATTGAGTCAATTTTTTTCAAATCTTGTTTAGCTCCAGCCGTTACCAACAACTCATACCAGCCAGATTCTCGCAAACTGGTGACGGATGCTGTAAGTTCACTAGCTAAACCTGATTCCACCAATGCCTGATAAAGTCTAGAATTCCGTCCCTCTGTCAAGATGTAATCCATCACATCCAGCGCCGGGACATCCGGTTGATTTGCATCCGGTAACGGATACACAACTTGTAACAGCCGCCCTGCTCCCGGTTCTCGCAATACAATGGGAGTGCTGAGTGAGGTAGATGGGGTAAAAGTATTTTTACTGCTAACTCCTAACTCCTCACTCCTAACTCTTAGCTCCTCACTCTTAACTTTTTTTGGTAATTTGCCAAATACTTCTTTAATTGTTTCAAGAGTATTTGCAGTTTGAAAATCTCCCACAATCACTAAGACAGCATTATCGGGACTGTAAAAATTGCGGTAATATTTTTCTACCTGCTCGACTTCAAATTTCTCAACATCAGCTTTGGTGCCACCTACAGGCAACCCATAAGCATGATTGGGAAACGCCGCTTGCATGACAGCGCGGTTGAGGCGATATTCTGGACTATTTTCGTAACCCTGCAACTCGGAAATTACTACCCGCTTTTCACTGGCTAATTGCTCCGGCTCAATCTGGGAATTTCGCATTCTGTCTGCTTCTAGCACCAAGAGCGCTTTCAGCTTGTTTCGTTCCACAGTACCGTAATATGCAGTTTGGTCATAGCTGGTAAAAGCATTAGAATCACTACCTAAAGCACTAAACAAACGTCCAAATTGAATTGGACGATTGCGAGTGCCTTTAAACATCATGTGTTCCAATTGGTGGGCAATGCCATTCACGCCTGGTTCTTCGTTACGCGAGCCAACCTTGTACCACACCTGCACCGTCACCACTGGCGCAGTATGGACTTCCTTTGTCAGAACAGTTAGACCATTCTCCAGCACTGTCTTGCGGACATTTTCTGTCAGTGTTGAGGGCATTATTCTTTTTGCTAGCAAGGTTGACTGATATTTTTCTTTGTTAGTAAATATAACTGGATGTTGGCTATGAGCAGGTCGATCGCTCAACAAAAAAACAGCTACTAGCCATAAACTTAAAAGTAATAGCGGCAAGGGATATTTATCAAATTTAGAATAAAATTTGATAAATCCATACATGTATTTAGCGGATTTATCTGTAAATTAAGTTACATAGTTATTTTGAGGAATGACTACACTCTAATCTGACGAAAAAATCTGTGACTTCAGTAACAATACAGAAAAACAATATATTAGCAACAAAGCTAATAAAAAAGCTAAATTACGGGAGTTTTGCTAAAATCCGAATGAATTCCAGAGGTAAGCCATCAGTATCGGCGATGAAAGCCACTTCGTAAATGCGATCGCCTATTTGCTGTTGTGTCGGTTCTAAAAGCACCTTCAACGGTTCTAATCCTTCGGTTTGACTTTCAGTAGCTACTAATACACGTTCTTGCAAATTTGTCAACCAGCTAGGTAAATCTGGTGTAATTTCAGTTAAATCGAACGAGAGATGATAATACCCTACATAATGTTCGTCAGCAAAAGCATCTGGGGCTGGTTTTGGTTCGGGAATTTGGATCAGTTCAATTCTGCCGCCCAATCCTTCCATCCAGCAAGCTAAGGTGTAGCCTGTGGTAAAGCGTTCTGAGATTGTAAACCCTAGAAGTTCGTAGAAAGCGATCGCTCGATGAATATTCGCAGTCCGAATAGAAGCGTGGTGCATATTAATCCTTAGTCCTTAGTCCTTAGTCATTTGTCCTTTGTTATTCACTAATGACAAATGACTAATGACAAATGACCATTACTCAAACAACCTGAAATAAGGGTAGCGTACAGGGACACCAGGCTCTTTTTCCAAGTCAAAATTAATCACTTCCCAACAGGCATCATCTGAGCTATCGGGGCTAAACTCCACGGGTAAACCGTACAAACGCGCCGCAGTAGCTTCTGATTGTCCAGAACGCCAAGGCGTGCTACGTTCTAAGTAGCCACTCATCAATTCCTGATAGCGTCGAGCAATAATTACTCGTGTTGCTCGAAAACCTTGGGTATAGAGCTTGTCTAATGCTTCGTGAATTTCAAAGCGAATACCATCAGGATGAGTATGTTGTCTATACCATTCATTATTCCACCTCCGCCAATGACGCCCCGATTGCAAATGGATTAACTCTCCATTTTTCGGATTAGCTTCAAACGCGCCATGACGCGGACACAGATAGGTATCTGTGAGTGTCAACGCCGGAATAGTCTGGCGACAATGGGGACACTGTATTTCCGGCCCAAACATTGGGTACTGCAAACCTGGATTCATCATGAAGTGCGTACAAACATAGTTTTGTCTTCACCAGCACTAGTGGGTTGGATTATACACTTCGGCTCAACCACTTTGGGTTACTTGCTCGCTGCTGCATAGACACGGTGTTGCGGCAGGAACATTGTTCACTAGTGTTTTCCTCAGCGTAGAGGCTTGACGCTGTGATATCCTGGTTGTGCAACCAGCCTCAAAGGTTGGAGTTTCTCCAGTGTTCCTGGGTACCATATTCATATTCTATCGTGTCTACCGCTTCTTACTGGACATCTCCTGATTTTTCTCAAGCTGCCTTCATTGCGAGCAATGCTGTTGTTATGGGTTCGGTAAATATAGCAACAGGAGTGAGCATTTGGTATGGAGCAGTGGTGAGGGGAGATGTAGAACAAATTGAAATTGGCGAATGCACAAATATTCAGGATGGTGCAATTTTACATGGTGATGCTGGTTTTCCAACAATCTTAGAAGATCATGTTACCGTAGGGCATCGCGCTGTAGTACATTCTGCCTACATTGAACGTGGAAGTTTGATTGGCATTGGCGCAGTGATTTTAGATGGGGTACGAGTGGGCGCTGGTAGCATTATTGGTGCTGGCGCAGTGGTAACTAAAAATGTACCGCCTTTGTCATTAGTTGTCGGTATTCCAGGTAAAGTATTACGGCAAGTAACAGATGTTGAAGCCGCAGAACTGATTGAACACGCTAAACGTTACCAAAAGTTAGCTTTAGTTCATGCTGGTAAGGGTACTGATATTGGTTTTAGCAAGGCTTAGAGAGTAGGGAGTGGGGAGGCAGGGGGCAGGGGAGGCAGAGGAGGCAGGGGGAGCAGGGGAAAAGGTTAAAGGTTAAAGGGAAAAGGAAGAAATTTAATCTTTCCCCTTACCCCTTTCCCTTTCCCCATTCCCCAATGCCCAATGCCCCATAATTTAAACATTCTTTACATTTGGATTTGGAAAAATTGCCCACTTCAGCTAAAAATAAAAATGAGAGCTGTTGACAAAACTTTAATTTCTACTTAAAAGAGGGGTTCTTAGATATGGATATCGATTTTCGTATAGCGATCGTTTTAGCACCAGTAGTCATTGCTGCTAGTTGGGCAGTGTTTAATATTGGCGCTGCGGCTTTAAGACAATTTCAAGGCTTTTTCGATAGAGAAGCTTAAATTCATTGATGGGGCATGGGGACATTAGGCATTGGGCATTGGGTTTAGTAGTCCCCCTTGTCCCCCCTATCCGCTTGTGTCTTACCCTGCAAGAAGCTAAAGCTACATCTTTCCCAATCTTTTTATTCAATTTTGAATTTTGAATGCGTGAATTTTGAATTGATTTCTCCCACTCTCATTCCTTGGATATCGATTCTGTAATACAACCCCTGCAACGCTTTGGTGTCCATTTGGGACTAGATCGCATTGTCAACCTCTTGGCAAATCTCGGCAATCCCCATCACCAAGTCCCGGTAATTCATGTTGCTGGCACTAATGGCAAAGGTTCAGTCTGTGCCTATATTTCCTCAGTACTCACAGAGGCTGGTTATCGTACAGGACGCTACACTTCACCCCATCTAGTTGATTGGACGGAACGTATTTGTTTGAACGAACAGCAAATTTCCTCTGAGGAATTGAGTCAATTATTAGAAAAAGTCCAAGCGGTTATTCGTCATCAGGACGAATCGGCAACTCAATTTGAAGTAATTACGGCGGCTGCTTGGTTATATTTTGCCCAGCAGCAAGTTGATGTGGCTGTGGTAGAAGTAGGACTGGGAGGGCGCTTGGATGCAACCAATGTCTGCTTGGAACCTTTGGTTACACTCATTACTTCTATTAGTCGGGAACACTGGCAGCAACTTGGCCCTACCGTCGCTGACATTGCTAGAGAAAAAGCAGGTATTCTGAAACCTAGATGTCCCGTTGTGGTTGGGCCATTACCACCAGAGGCAGACCAAGTGGTGCGATCGCGCGCCTTAGAATTACAATGTCCAATTTTTACACCTCAACCCGCCCGTGAAATTGCTACAGGATGGGCAGAATATAAAACAATTCAAAATTCTAATTTAATTAAATATCCGTTGCCGTTAGCCGGACAAATTCAGTTAACTAATTCAGCTTTGGCAATAGCTGCTTTAGAAATTCTCCAACAACAAGGTTGGCAGATTTCAGAAGAAGCCATAATTAACGGTATGGCCAAAACTAAATGGCCGGGGCGGATGCAATGGATTACTTGGAACAAGCATAAATTATTACTTGATGGCGCTCATAATACCGGCGCCGCTCAAGTTCTCCGCCAATATATTGATAGCTTAGACGCAGTTAACCTCAAACCCGTAAATTGGGTTATGGGAATGTTTGCCGATAAGGATCATGCTGATATTTTTACCGCATTACTGCGACCAGGCGATCGCCTTTATTTAGTGCCAATACCAGTAGAACCTTGGCCCGGTAGAACTTCTGCGGATCTAGACTACTTATCAAACCTAGCTTACAGCATCTGTCCCGAATTAAGCGATCGCCAAATCCATCCAGATTTATTCACAGCATTAGAGGCTGCAACCTCAACCGCTACCACAGACGATTTAATCGTTTTGTGTGGTTCCCTTTATTTAATCGGCGACTTTTTACAAATGAGGAATAGGGAATAGGGAGATGAGGGAGCAGGGGAGCAGGGGGGCAGGAGAAAAGGTTAAAGGTTAAAGGGAAAAGGAATAAATTTAATCTTTCCCCATTTCCCCTTACCCTTTTCCCTTACCCTTTCCCCATGCCCAATGCCCAAATTTATCTTTGATTCCACTCCTGCGCCGCATCTTCTACAGCTTTATCTACAGTTTTCTGTCCTAACATTGCTGCTTGCAAGTTTTCGTAAACTGCTTTTTGAAGTTTATTAAAATCCTTCAATGTCGGGGTCAATATTTCTGCCTTTGGCAGTTCTTGAGCACTCATTACTCTTGCTTTTTCTATTGTTGAAGCATTAGCTGGAACATCTTTAAAGTAACTATCAGACAATGCTTTGATTGTAGAAGGCAGAACATTTGCAGCTTTAGCAAAGGCTAACTGATTTTCGTCATTGGTGACAAATAAAGCAAACTTCACAGCGCCATCTGGTTGTTTGCTATCGCGGGGAATAACTATGTTCATCACCGCGACATTTTTCTTGCCTGTGTCACCAGTGAGTTGAGGTGCTATTTCCGAAGCTTGAGCAATTTTTGGGGCATTATTAGCGATCGTTTTTAGGAACTCTGGTCCAGAAGCTAGAAACGCAGTCTCTCCAGATTGGTATAAATCGATCGCGTGGCGATGTCCTTGAGTTAAAGCCTCTTTAGGAAGCAAACCTTTTTTATACAAGTCTACCCAATACTGAAACGCGGCTTTCCCTGGTGCTGAATTAAACGCCGCTTTACCCTCAGCATCTATTAAAGTGACTCCCATTTGCACGAAAGATTCCAGCACTTCACCAGAATCTTGCGGTACGAAAGTTACAAAAAAGGCATATTTTCCCGTCTTCTCTTTAATTTGTTGCGCTGCTTGTGCTAATTCTGCGTAGGTTACGGGGACTTTATTGATACCTGCCTGTTTTAATAAATCAGTGTTATAAATGGTTAACCGTGTGGTGAGATACCAGGGAATCCCAAAACTCTTGCCATTAAGCGTGCTTGCTTTCCAGATATTCGGCAGATAGGAGGAACGTATATCATTCGGGACTTTCGCATCCAAATCTAACCAAGCATTTCGTCCGGCAAGCTGAGAAGCAAAACCCGGATTCAAGTTAACTACATCAGGTGGCGTTTTTGCGGAGACAGCTGTTAATATTTTGTTCTCCATTGCCGCCCAAGGTACATCAACCCAGTTAATCTTTATACCTGGATTTTGCGATTCAAAATTCGCAATTAGGCTTTTGAAGTAGTCGGTAAATTGAGGTTGGAGTTGCATTGTCCAAAACTCAACAGTTCCCGCTCCTGAAGTAGCTTGTTTTGTACTTGTATTAACATTACCTATGCTGCAACTTATAACCCAACTGGTTATTAAGCCAAGCAGTACCAAAGCAACAAGTTGTTTAAATTTTCGCAATTGAATCATTTTCCCAGTATTTTTACGCTTGATCGGTGTGAAAAGCTTAGACAGAATTGTTGAGATTATAGGCTAAATAAATTACCCGTAAAGACGTAATATATAACGCCTTTACTGCAACAAATTTAAATTTTCAATTTAGCAGTCCAGCGGGCACAACTGTGGTAAAAAGCTTCAATAGTCTGTTTGGCAAATCGAAAAAAGGAGTAGGCATTGAGCTTGCTCCCGAACGAGTGAATGTAGTTCAGCTACGCAAACAGGGTCAAGGTTTGAAATTAGAAACCTATACATCGGTAGCAGTTCCAGAAGGGATAGTTATCGATGGTCAAATCAATGACCCTCCAGCAATGGCGCAATTAATCCAGCAAGCGCTAGCTGAGAGCAAAATCAAAACTTCTCGCGTTGCTACTGGTGTACCAGGACGAGATTCTATCGTTCGGATTATACCAGTGCCAGCAGAGTTAGACGATAAAGAACTGCGAGAAATGGTGCTGAACCATGAAGCAGGTTTGTATTTACCCTATCCTCGTGAAGAGGCTGATGTAGATTATCAGAAACTTGGGTATTTTGTAGATGAAGATGGCATTGAAAAAGTACACGTACTCCTAGTTGCCACCCGCAAGGAGATCACGGATACCTATATAAGTACCTTCGAGCAGGCAGGATTACAAATTGATGTTTTAGAAATTAACAGTTTTGCTCTAATTCGGACTATTCGCGAACAACTGCGACAATTTGGGCCGCAAGAAGCAGCAGTACTAGTTGATATCGAGTTCGATAGTACAGAAATAGCCATCATCGTTAACGGAGTGCCGCAATTTTCGCGCACAGTCCCCATCGGGACTTATCAAATGCAAACTGCCTTAGCAAGGACAATGAGCTTACCTACATCACGAGATATGGAACTGTTACACGGAATGGTTATTCCTGCAACTCCCATAGACGGCGGTAAAACAGGCGTTACCGAACTCGATCCTGGCATGGCTGCCATATTGAGAGTCTTGGGGGAACTAACGGATGAACTGCGCCGTTCTATCGATTTTTACCTGAATCAAAGTGAAAATTTGGAGGTAGCGCAGATTTTATTAGCCGGGCCAGGAGGTGGACTTCAGCAGCTAGATGAATTTTTTACCCAACGATTGAGTTTGCCAACTACCCAAATAGATCCAATTGGGTCTTTATCTTTGGAAGTTGACACTGATAAATATCCACAGGTACAACGCTCTGGCTTGGCGATCGTACTAGGTCTAGGAATGCGGGAGGTGTAATAAAATGTACAGTCTAGATGTTAACTTTCTTAAAGACCGCCCAGCATACCAGAAAAAGCCAGAGAAACAACGAGGAATAGCCTTAAAACTTCCTACGGGGGATTTGACACTGCTGTATGTAGGAGTTGCAGTAGGTATCGGTCTTCCGGTTTTATTAGGAGTAGGTTGGTGGTTGCTGCAAGGAAAGATTGTTGAATTAGATGGTCAAATCGCACAACTAGATCAAGAAAGCAAGAGGTTAGATACAGAAATAGGAAATATTAATAAAATCAAAGACGAGACGAAGGCAATTAAAGGGGAAACCCAAGCTTTAGTTACTGTATTTGACCAAATTCGACCTTGGTCAGCAATGCTGCAAGATTTGCGCGATCGCATCCCAACGGCAGTGCAAATCGAAAATATCAAGCAAATCCCACCCATTGCAGTAGCGGCAGGTCAGCCACCAAATAATCCCGCAGGGGGATTAGAAATTAACGGATTGGCTCGTTCTTTTAATGATGTCAATGACTTCTTATTGAGTTTACAACAATCTCAGTTTTTGAAGCCCACAGAAACCAGAATTCTGACAGCAGCATTAGTAGATGCTCCCTTAACATCAAATGGGAGTCAATCTTCTAATAATGTCGTAATTAAGCCACCTCAAGTAGTTAAATACACTATTCAGTCGAGCATGAACGACGTTCCAGCGTCGGAATTAATTCGAGAGTTGGAAAAAAAAGGCACAGTGGGGTTAGTAACTCGAATTCGTAATATGCAACAAACAGGAGTCATTTCAAAATGACGCTGAGTGATGATTTAAATTTTTCCGAACAAGGTGGAGAATTCGATCAGGCAACGCCAGCCGCACGTGTAGTATTTGGTATTGCCTTCACACCAAAAATTATTGGGATCTTGATAGGGGTAGTTGGTTTAGCGGGAGCAGGTTATATATTATTAAACCTGCTGATGCCAGCTTGGGAAAGCTATCAGCAACAGCAAGCCAAAAGCTCTGAACTGCAAGCGCAAATTGAGCAAAAAAAAGCCAATATCAAACAGATTGACAAAGTTAAAGACGAACTAGCACAGGCAAAGCAGCAAAAAGTTCAGGTTTTAAGTTTATTTGCGAACGAAAAAACCTTAGATACATTGCTGTTGGATTTGAACCGCTTAATTGAGTCTGGCAATAGTGCAACTTCTATTAATGCAGTCAGAGCCAAACTGAAGAGATATGTGCCGATTTCCCAAAAACCAGAACCGATTACCGATGGAAGTCTAGGAGTAGGGGTTGACGGCAAGCTGCAACGCAGTACTATTAGCGCTGAGATTACAGCAACTTATGAACAAACACAATCGATAATTCGTAACATTGAGCGGTTACAGCCTTTGTTAATAGTTGAAGATTATCAAGCAACTTTGGCTCCAACAGAGACAAGATCCCCATTAGATAAAACGCCGATGCAAGTAGGCCCAGCAGCGATTAATACATCATTCAAGTTACAGGTATTGATGCCACTTAGTCCAGAAAAAATAGCGGCAGCAGCGAAAGCTGCCCCGAAAAAGTAGTCAAATTAGAGCTAGGACGAATAGAATTTCGCGACTACACAAGCGTAGACAAACTCTTCCTACAGACTAAGGAAATAATTGAGGATTTTGAAACTCGCTTTCGCCCTTGGTCTTTCCGCAGGGTAGGTGGGCAAAGTCTCGTGTAGTTAAGTCAACGCGGTCTTTTTCAAAAAAGAGAGGCTAGCGCCAATGGGGAAACCCCATAAGCAATTGGCGTGTGGTTTCTAAGCGCCTACTCAAAATTGTTTGTAAACAAGGTTTTATAAGGTGAGGAATGAACTGTGAAACAGCTTCACGGTAATAGTTTTATTTTAGCTACTGCTGCTTTTGTATTTTTGGCAGCTCAACCAGTTTGGGCACAAATTAGTCAAGTTACTGATGTCCAGTTAAATCCAGTTAATGGTGGAATTAACGTCGCTTTGAAAACTTCTTCCGGGTCGCGCCCCCAAGTTTTCACTACAAAAAGAGGCAAGGCTTTAGTCGCTGATGTTATCAATACTCAATTACGATTACCACAAGGTAATAGCTTTCGTCAAGATAACCCAGCTCCAGGAATTGCCTCTGTTGAGGTTAGTCAGCTTGATGCTAATAGTATTCGGGTGACGGTAACTGGGAGCAACAATGCACCTGGCAGTCAACCCGTAATGCGCTCGCCAAATGGAATTACACTCAGCTTTAGCCCTTCAACAGGCTCTACAGCATCAGTGCCAACGCCAACAGCCCCAACAACCCCAACATCCACAGCACCACCTGTTACAACTCCAGCCCAACCTGGTCAAAATCCAGGTGTTCTCGTTCCTAACCCACAAGTCACCATTGACGGACAACCTGCACAAGCTGCTGGGCCAGGTCAACCTGTGAGTCAGGCTCCACCGTTCTTACCTCGAGCCGTCGCCCCACCAGTGGGAGATATTGCTATTTCTGCTACCGATGCTTCTCCTAGTACCGTTGACTTAGCAACTCAGGAACGTGTACCTCGTCTAGTACTGCGAGATGCCCCAGTACGTGAGGTTTTATCATTGCTTGCTCGTGCTGCTGGTTTGAACCTGGCTTACGTCGGAGGTGAGCAAGGTGGTGGAGGTCAGCCAGGTGGCGGTGCAAATGCACCAGCAGTTTCTCAAACTATTTCTTTAGATATAGAAAATGAGCCAGTGCAAGATGTGTTTAACTACGTTTTGCGCCTGAGTGGTTTAGAAGCTAACCGCAGTGGTCGTACAGTTTTTGTTGGGGCTAAACTACCTAATGCGACCCGTGACATGGTTATGCGTAGTATGCGACTCAATCAGGTAACGGTGGGAACCGCCCTGAATTTTTTGGTTGGCTTAGGAGCAGAAACTGCTGTCAGCCGCGAACGACAAGTTACTAGTGTTAGTGCTGTAGCCGTGGGTAATACGGCTGCTCCCATCACCCAAACTCAGACGACCACAGAAACCAGACTGGAAACCCAACGCGCTAGTTTTCAAGACTCTAATCCATTACTAAGAGGTTTACAGGCATTAGGAGACGAGCGCACCAATTCACTTACCTTAATTGGCCCTCCTAGACTGATTGAGATTGCGATGGCTCAACTAACTCAGCTTGATATCCGCCGTCGTCAAGTGGTAGTCAACGTCAAGATTATTGATGTCAACCTCTCGAACATTCAAGACTACAACACTAGCTTTTCTTTTGGGGTTGGTAACAACTACTTTAGCAATGATGGTGGTATCGCCTCTCTGAATTTTGGAGGTGCCAGACCAGCTACTAGTGATGAAGCGAGAACTAGCTTGACTAGTACACCATTCGCCAATAATATTGTTAGCACTATTGCAGCACCGATACAGTTCCCCAAGCGTCTTCTCGCTAGCTTGCAGGCTCAAGTGACAAATGGCAATGCCAAGATTTTGACCGACCCAACCTTAATTGTGCAAGAAGGTCAGCAGGCTCTGGTCAATCTGACTCAAGAAGTAGTGGGAAATATAACCCTTCAAACAACTGATACTTCTGGTGGTTCTAGGACAGAAAGAACAATTGAGAAACAAAAAGTTGGCTTAACCTTGAGTGTAAAAATTGAGCGGATTGACGATAATGGGTTCGTTTCTTTATCGGTTGCCCCTACTGTCAGCGCTCCTTCCGCCCCAGCAAATACAGGAAATGGACAAATTATTTTAGTGTCTGAGCGCTCTCTTACTTCTGGCTTAATTCGCTTACGAGATGGTCAGACACTAATCCTAAGTGGTATTATTCAAGACCAAGATCGGACAGCTGTCTCCAAAATTCCTATCTTAGGCGATCTTCCACTGATTGGTTCGTTATTTAGAAGTACAAACCGACAAAACCAGCGTCAAGAGGTGATTGTGTTGCTTACACCTCAGATTATGGATGACTCTGAGAACTCCTCCTACGGCTATAACTACACCCCTAGCCCAGAAGTGCGGCAAATCCTTGAGCGTCGGGGATTGAAGGTTCCTGGCAGGTAATAAAGATGATGAATAGATGAATCACCTCTGCTAAAGGCTCAGATACCCGACTTCTTAAAGAAGCTGGGTATCTTCTTTTTTACGAATAGATTTAAGTTTAAATGTCATTCTAGAATAAAAATATCCAATCACAATAGAAGTAGCAGTAGTGGGTAAATACTAATGAGTTCAGAACAAGATTTATGAACAAAGTGGCGTCCTCTTCCCTAAGAAAAACAAGAGGAAGTTTTGGATTTTGTTGAATTTATTGCTTTGAAAAACTCTGCAAATAAAATCCTATTGAGCGAACGTTTGCAGCAAATTCGCACTAAGATTTTTGCTTTTGGTAAACATTTATTAGATGAAAATGAAATTGAAAAAGAACTCGCCAGTCGCAGAGGTGGGCTATAGGGTAGAGAAGAATTAAAATAACTTATATTACGCTATGTACAACTTTACTCTCAAACCTAATCCTCAACCCTTTCCCTACCAGAGAAGGGGAGCAAGAATCAAAGCCTCTTGACCTTTCGGGGAGAGGAATGGAAGTGGGGTTTTAAGAATAAATTGCACATCACATTATATTAATTCTGGGGTGTTACTCAGCGCAACAGATGATGTTAGTATAATTGCCGAGAAAGCCCTTGAAATATATGGATATAGATTTGTAGCCTACTCATCTAATAAAAAGGGAAATACTCTTATGACAGCACTTACATTAAACCTCAATTCTGTAATTAAACTGACAAGAGAGCAGTTTTATCAATTGTGTAAAGAAAACCCCGATTTAAAATTAGAACGTAATGCCCAAGGAGAGTTGATTATAATGCCACCTACGGGAGGAGAAACAGGAAAAAATAATTCTACTATTAACGCTCAAATATGGTTCTGGAACGATCAAAATAAATTGGGCGAAGTTTTTGATTCATCAACTGGATTTACTTTACCATCCGGGGCTGACCGTTCTCCAGATGTTTCTTGGGTGGAAAAATCTCGTTGGGATGCTTTGACTAAAGAACAAAAAGAAAAATTTATTCCCCTATGTCCTGATTTTGTAATTGAGATACTTTCGCCTAATGACAGCTTGAAAAAAACTCAGAACAAGATGCAAGAGTATATCGAAAATGGTTGTCGTCTAGGTTGGTTGATTAACCGAAAAAAACAGGAAGTAGAAATTTATCGTCCAGGACAAGATGTGGAAGTTTTAAAATGCCCTCAAACTATTTCCGGCGAAAATGTTTTACCTGATTTTGTACTCAATATACAACGAATTTGGTAAAAGGTTCATAGGGATACAGTACTGGAAAAAGTTTTGTTGCAAAGAACTGAACTATGGTGGCAATAACAACATCCGCAGAAAATCGGGTTTTACTCCAAAACATTAGCTGGCAGACATTTAAAACCATACTGGCTGAAATGGGTTCAGATCGTAATTCCCGACTGGCTTATGACAATGGAACCGTAGAAATTATGACCCCACAAATGCCGCACGAGAACTCAAACCGTGTAATTGAAGGTTTTGTTGGTGTCCTGTGCGAAGAGTTGGGCTGGGAAATTAGACGCGCTGGTTCATTAACTTTAATGCGGGATGATTTGCAGCGGGGAGCCGAACCAGATAGTAGCTATTACATCCAAAATGAAGTGCTAGTTCGAGATAAAGAAAATATTGACATAGCTATCGACCCGCCCCCTGATCTGGTGCTGGAAGTGGAATATTCCAGGTCTGCAATAGACAAACTTAAGCTTTATGCTGCAATGGAAGTCCCTGAATTTTGGCGCTATAACGGCAGTGTGTTGCGAGTCTACACGCTTGCAGGTGGGCAATACTCAGAAGTCGAAACCAGCCCTACTTTTGCACCTGTGTCGGTCAAGGAGATTCCTCGGTTTATCCAAGAAGCTAAGAAGAATGGGGAAATTGCTACTACCCGTGCTTTTCGGGCTTGGGTGCAACAGAAAATTTCTGCTAGGGAATAGGTTTGTTAAGTGCCTACGTTCGTTGTACCCCTACGGTAAGCTACGCGTAATGGATGCACCAGAAAAAGTTGTTGCAGCCTAGTTTATCGCCGTGGCATCGCCCCACAAATGTTAAGAAACATGTGACTAATGGATAGCCTTCTAGGGGAGAAGCTTTAAGTTTTCCCTCTTCGCTACTAAAGAAGCTTGCTATAGGTTAAATTTCGCATTGGATTTTCCATATCAGATAAAAAGTGAGCAAAATCTGCGATTTTTTAGAGAAATCGGGAATCTGAGCCTTCAATTTCCATAAAAATTGGTTAATCTCAGCAATAACTCTTCAACATCGGTAATGAATGCCAACAAACATTGACCATCTCTCCCCTGTTTTCTTGGCAATTGCGGGATTTACTAAGTATTTTTTCCTACTTTTAGGGTGGTTTTTAGTGAAACAAGTACCCTAAAATTACAAAAAATCCTGAAATCTATATAAATTAATGGTTTCATCTATCCACATCAGGCTACAACACCTTAGAATGATTCATTGAAAAGTCGAGCCGATGGGATGTACAGCCGTTTTGAGAAAAAATACTCCCAAAGGATGATTTTTGTATTTCCGCGAACAAAGATTTGAGTACGGATGTATTAATGTGCATCCGTACTCAAATCTCAAGTAAACCTTCAGGAGTTTGACATGAACAAAGGTGAATTAGTTGATGCCGTAGCTGAAAAGGCTAGTGTTACCAAGAAACAAGCGGATGCAGTTTTAACTGCCGCTTTGGAAACGATTATTGAAGCGGTTTCCTCTGGTGATAAGGTAACGTTGGTGGGATTTGGCTCATTTGAATCGCGGGAACGTAAAGCCCGTGAAGGTCGCAACCCGAAAACAAATGAAAAAATGGAAATTCCAGCGACAAGGGTTCCTGCCTTCTCCGCAGGAAAACTGTTTAGAGAAAAGGTAGCACCCCCAAAAGCATAGGTTCTGTCTTCGGGAACCCTTTTTTAATGCGGCAACCTGCACACGGGGGAAATTTAGCCTGGGCAGCAGCACTGGCTGGCTGTCCCCCTAATGCTATTCTGGATTTTTCTGCTAGCATCAGCCCGTTGGGGCCTCCAAACAGCGCGATCGCTGCTATTAAGTCCCACATTGGTAATCTTAAGCACTATCCAGACCCAAACTATAGTGAACTGAGACTAGCTCTCAGTCACTTCCATCAATTGCCGTCTGAGTGGATTCTGCCGGGTAACGGCTCCGCAGAATTACTCACTTTAATCGGTAGGGAATTAGCTCAATTAGCCGCGACAATTTTAATCACTCCAGCCTTTGGCGATTACTACCGAACCTTGACAGCGTACAACGCTAAAGTGCTGGAGTGTTCTTTGTCATTGGTCATTGACAAAAGACAAAGGACAAAGGACAAAGGACTATTGCTAAATAACCCCCATAACCCAACCGGAAAACTATTTTCACGGGACTCTATTTTGCCCTACCTGGAGCAATTTGCTTTGGTTGTGGTGGATGAAGCATTTATGGATTTTGTGCCGCCCAATGAGGAACAAAGCCTGATTCCGGTGGTGCAGGAATATCCAAATTTAGTAGTATTGCGATCGCTGACCAAATTTTACAGTCTCCCAGGACTGCGATTGGGATATGCGATCGCACATCCTGACTGCCTAGCTAAATGGCAGCTATGGCGAGATCCTTGGCCTGTAAACACGCTAGCGGCAGCAGCGGCAATTGCGGCACTCCAGGATACGGAGTTTCAGCAGCAAACCTGGGCATGGCTACCACCTGCACGAAACCAACTGTTTCAGGGTTTAGCTGAAATCCCAGGATTGCAACCCCAAGCAAGTGCTGCTAACTTTTTACTGGTTGAGTCCCAAGAATCTACTTCCCAGTTACAGCAACAATTACTCAAGTATCACCAGATTTTAATCCGCGATTGCCTTAGTTTTAAAGAACTAGGCGATCGCTTTTTCCGGGTTGCTGTACGTCAAGAGTCCGATAACCAACGTTTACTAACAGCGCTAAAAGAGAGTTAGGAGTTATAAGTTATAAGTTAGGAGTTATAAGTTAAAAAAGGTTTTAATTACTAACTCACGCCTAATGTGAATTAAGCTTTGAAACCCTTGTAATTTCATAGGTAATCCCAAAACTATGATTTTGAGTGAATCTAGAAACCCTTATAGAATAAGCGGTGTTTCTAATTCACATCAGACGTAACTCCTAACTCCTAACTCCTAATTCCTAACTCCTAATTCTTAACTCCTAACTCTAATCTAAATTCACGTGACCGTTGACTACGATGTTGTAATTATTGGTGGCAGTCTTGCTGGATACTATGCTGCACTTGCTGCAACCCAACTACGTGCTACAGTTGCCCTGGTACAACCCAAAGTAGACTACGGGTTTACTCATCACTATGCTCTTACCGAAATTGGTAAAGTAGCGCAGAAGTTGAAGGATGCGGCTGGTTTTGGTATTCATGCCACACACACTGATACCTCAAAAGAATGTCAGATATCTATGGCATGGCAAGAAGCGATGCTGTATGCTCAATGCGTCGCTTCAAATCTCCAAGAACAGTATTCCCCAGCCATTTTAGCTGCGCAGGGAGTCGATGCGATCGTTGGCAGTGGTCAGTTTCAATCTTCACCTCAATTGGCTTTTGCCGTTAACAATCGCCTACTACGTGCCCGTACTTATTTACTAGCCAGTGGTTCGCGTCCAGAAATTCCAGAGATTGAAGGATTACAAGCCACTGGCTATCTAACCCTTTCTAATATTTGGCAATCCTTCCAGGGAGCGACATTACCCAAAAATTGGGTAATTATCGGTGGAATTCCCCAAGGCATTGAAATTGCTCAAACTTTAGCAAGGTTTGGTTGCAATGTGACGCTGGTAGTCAAGCATCCTTATGTTCTTCCATATCTAGACCCTGAGATAGCTACATTACTTCAAGCGCAGCTAGAAGTCGAAGGTGTGCGCGTACTCACCGAAAAACCAGTAACTCAGGTGAGGGTAATTGAAAATAAAAAGTGGATTCAAGCAGGAGATAAGGCCATTGAAACTGATGAAATTTTAGTGGCGACTGGCCAACAGCCGAATCTTGAATTTCTAAATTTGGCAACAGCAGGTGTGAAATGGCATCGGCGTAGCTTAGTAGTAAATGATAAACTGCAAACCACTAACCACCGCATTTATGCTTGTGGTGATGTAATTGGTGGTTATGACTTTGCCAATATCGCTAATTATGAAGCAAAAATTGCCCTGAACAATGCACTATTTTTCCCTAGATTAGGAGTAAATTATTCTTCAATTCCTTGGACGATATTTTCTGCGCCAATGCTGGCGCAAGTGGGTTTAACAGAGGTACAGGCAAAACGCCAATTTCGTCGAGATGAAATTTTAGTTTTGCGACAGTATTTTAAAACAGTGGCAGCAGCCCAACTTCGGGATGAAACCACTGGTATGTGTAAATTAATTGTGCTACGCAATGGAGAAATTTTAGGGGCTTCGATATTAGGGGCAGAAGCTAGAGAATTAATTAATTTGATTGCCTTGGCAATATCACAAAAAATAAAAGTTAAACATCTAGCAAATTTATCTCCTGCCTACCCCAGTTTTTCAGAAATTTTGGAACAAACTGCAAGAGAGTGGAGTAAGCAAAAGTTAAATACCAACATTCCTTTGCAAGAGTTTTTAGAAGGCTTCTTCCATTTTCGCCGCAATTGTAATTAGCATTTATGCACGGAGTTGTCACTATAATAACTTAAACAAAGTTAGGACTCCAATTTGATTTTTGAAAACATCTTGAGACTAAAAAGCCCGTTTTATAAAGGTTTTATCTAAGAGGTTGTTTGAAAAGTAGTTGGCTGTAATTTTAATTACATTATTACCCCCCTTAATCCCCCCGATGTATTGGGGGGAAACAAGAAAAATCTGGTTCCCTCCCCAATACATACGGGAAGGGTTAGGGTGGGGTAAAAAATGTTTGATACATCAATCATGACTTTTCAAACATCCTCTAAAATCTCGTTCAAAAATCAGATATTAGTCCTATATCATTACTGACTTTGCAGTTCTCGCTGCCTTTGCTAATATTGACAGCACCTCGATCGCAAACGCAACGTCATCAGAATTGGGGAGCATCCCTCAAAATTGAGCTTATTATTTTTGTTGAAGTGCAAATTTGAAATCTGTCAACTCTAAGTCTCCTCCGGTTGTTGTTAATACTAAATTAACGCCTAAAACACTTTTTCCTGTAGTTGTATAGTTAGTTGGAAGTATTTGCTTGGTCAAATCAAAATTTATAGTACTTTCATATCTTATTTGATATGGAGTTGGTTTATCGCCAAGTAAAAACGATGTGATAGCTACTTGTGCTGGTGCTTTCTTGACTACACCTTTTACAGCTAAAGGCACGAGTCTAAATTGTTTTTGAGTATTAGAGGTATCAATTCTAATGATACATCTAGCTCTTGATGATTGTGCCTTTACAGTTATAGGAGCGCGAAGCGTAAACTGATTTATTTGCGGACTGAAGCTTAGATTACATCCCCTGTTAACCGAAAATCGCGGCTGGTTGTTTACTGGAGCAGCAGTGCTAGATGAATTGGCATCATAACAGAAAAAAAACAAGCACATTAATATGAAAAAATTACGTGCATCACTCAATCTCAACATAACTTCCTCTCCATCAACAGAAATTTATAATTTTAAAGAAGAATACATTTGGTAGATTCAACGAGTGGGGGATTTAGATTCACCACTCATTGAAGACCACTAAATTTGGAATTTGGTGCGTGTATCACCATCTATCCACAGAATCGCTAAAAGTAACGACTAGCAACGCTTTAGGTCAAAAGAAAGTATCACATCCCCAGCATTGAGATCGGCTGTATCAACAAAAATAGAACTTCCTGCTGAGGATTGTGCAGTCAGATTAATACCTAATAATCCTTGTCCACCACCACTACATAAACCTGTAGCAGCTAAAACAGTAATCTCATCTTGCTCCGCAAATGCCTTACTAGATGTAAACTTGCTAGTTTTAGGGGAAGCTACGGCTTGACCAAGAGCACCACCACTAAAGCTATAAGTTCTGCTTAAGCTGGTACCTTTACTCTTAGTATTAATATCAGTAGTTCCTTGGTACAGTACTTGTACATTTTGGATGATGAAACCACTTGGAATAAAACTTTGAACGCGTAAAATACACTTTTGACGCTGACCATTGAATGCACTAAAGTTATCCAAGACGATCGATAAGCTTCTACCATCCTCTCCAGGAAGCTGATCTGCAACACTACATCCACCAGACCCGATTGCATCTCCAAAAGTAATACTAGGCTCATCAGCCAAAGCTTTGTTCGCAATTACGTTGATTCCAAGAATTGTAGATAGAGACAGTAATACACCAAATTGTTTAAAGTTCATATTGATTGTACCTATGTTGCTAGAGTTGTTTTTTGATGAAAAATGCATTCAGAAGCCAGAAGGTACGAGGTATGAAGGCATTTTTGCTTTAATCCCACCCTTAAAAGCATGAGATTGAAGCAAGAATGCTTTGTGTCTGCTGTTACATATCTCGACACAATTTTGTTCTAGTAATGGGCAATCACCCACAACTAAAGTTTTGATTGATACTTACAGGCTTCTGCCTTCTTCAATTGTGGGAAATCCTTTCAGGTATGCTTTGACAATTTCTGCTCAATCAGAAAATGAAGCATAACGGTATATCGCTGGAGTTAAGAGAAAAAAGATGGAAATCAGGTTACAAGATGTATTCTTGCTGTATGTCCATGTGGGGAAGATCATATAGTTGTCTCAATCAAAAAATATGTGTTCTCGATCACAGATATCTTGTGTTTACGAACACTGCCAACTTCAAAATAGTAGTATTGTAGTATCGAGGAGCAGTACTCCAAACTTAGGTGCTAAAAATTAGGGATATAAATCAACTATTTAATAGTGCGATACCAATAGACAGCATTAGTGAGCCGTCGAGCCTCATAGCCCGCCGCAGATATCGCAGTGAAATAGCTGTTTTTATTGAGAATCTATATTATGAGTGGCTGAAATTCTAGTTTTAGACTGAGAACGAGGTAATTAGGAGTGCCTTAAAACCCTGCAAAAAAAACCACACGACTCCCGCCGCTGTTAGGGGTACGCTGAGGTTATCTGTGCCGTGGGGCGAGACTGCCTCTACTAGGGTTGCAAAAGTAGCAGTTACCACCGCCGTCAGCAATGCCCATCCGAAACTTAAAGGCTTTGCTAGGGGACTTAGCGACGAACCAGGTAGCAGTAACAGCACCAAGAAAATCACTACTATACTCGCTACAAACATTGCTGCTGAACCTTCCCAGGAACGCACAGAACTTCCCACTTGGTATTTATGTTGCCCAAAACGTTTACCGATTAATGCTGCTAGTGCGTCACCCCAGGTCATTGCCATTATCCCAGCTACGGCGATCGCAACGCTATCTACTGGCCCATCTGGTCGCCACAGTAGCCCGAACAGTAGTGTCACTGAGATCGCAAAATAAACCGTACCAGGTGAGCTATCCTGCGTATCCATTGCGCCGATGATTCGGTAGCGGTAAAACAAGTAGTTCAGTCCGATAAAGGTAGCAAAAGGTATAATTCCGATTTCCCAATTCTTAAACAGTAGCAGGACTCCGAAAGCCCACATCCCTGCACCAATATGGATTACTTTGCGGGTCAAATCCGGCTTTACACCAAATAGCCTACGTAGTCCCTCGCCAATCACAAGCAGACTGATAGCGTAAACATAAGAAATTGCTAGCCCGATAAAATCATTTGTCATTTGTCATTTGTCATTTGTCATTGGGCATTGGGCATTGGGAAAGAGGGGGCAGAAGGCAGAAGTTCAACAATGTTTGAATTTTGAATTTTGAATTTTGAATTGATTTCTCCCCCTGCTCCCCTTGCCTGCTGGTTCACTTAGATCGATCGCTATTTCGTTTAAAGTTCTTTTCTACTGACGAAACGCTACCAATACCTTGAAGGATACCACGACCGATTAAACCTAAACCCCGACCAACTATTTGGGTAAGTATGAAGACTATACCACTACCGAAAACAGCTAATAGTGATTTTAAACGCGGTGCGATCGCATCACTAAATTCTAGGAGCAATGTCACTACTAAGGGAATATTAGAAAGTTTTACTAACTCCTGATTTCGAGGGGCATAAACTGAAGTATTGGCAATGCCACGAGGCGCAATTACAAATAGTTCATACCGACTTTCAAAAACTGCTTTTGGCTCGTTTATATAATTTTTTAATCTATATTTCCACGACAAATCATTTCTAAACCGTTCAATTTCTCTTGTAGAAATCAATTGGCGTCCATAAAAGTTTTGCTTAATCTCTTCTACATCTGCTAAATAATTTAATAGTGGTTGCACTACTCCATTCGCGACCTGAATCAATAAGTTCTCTAAAATCATTAATGCTTGAGACTTAGCTTCGGCACTTCCTACTGGATAGGAAGTATTATCAATGTTCAATTCTGTTTGAAATAACAGATAAGAATACAACTCACAAACTAGCGGAATTTTATTGATAATCTCTCTCTGGACAATCTCTGTATTTTGCAGTAACAAATTAACAATTTCTATGTGTTGATTAACTATTTTGATTCGAGAAAACTTTCCAAAAAAATCTGTAATTGCTGCTTGCCATAAATCACATAGTAAAGTATTTTTTAGTTCATATAATTGATTTATCTCTATTTGAGAAGTACGCAGTTCATCCAACTGTCCAGCTAATTTTTGTAGGATCAGATAAAGTAATTCCCGTTTTTTATCTTCACGAAAGATATCAATTTCTAAAGGTATATCTGTGACATTTCGTAAAGAAAATTGAAGTTTAGCAACACAAGATGTAAACAAGGCAGATTGTAGGGTTCCCGGACTCAGTAAAGGTGATACAGTTTGCCTTTGCTGAATGGCACCACTTAATAAAGGAGTCAAAGGTGGCTCATCAGCAACCGGAATCTGTTCCTCTTGCCTTTCTTGTGATGAAACCAACAACCGATTTAGCAACCAACGAGCCGCTAACAGTTCTCGCCGCTGTCCAGCTAGAATGGCTCGATCTAGTACTGGTAGTCCGGGAGTTTGTAATTGTGCTGTTACTGCGGCTAGGGTAGCATCAATGTTAGCGATTCCTGACAAACGTAAATTATTTCGCAGTTTAAACAAGGGGAGTGAGGAGTTAGGAGTAGAAACGCGATTAATCGCGTCTGTACAGGAGTTAGGAGTTATTACTGCTTCTGTATCCTGGCACCAGTAAGAACCACCATCTGCAACTTCTTGTATGGCGGCGACTAACTCAGGAAGTGGTGTACCTTTGGAGCAGTAGCCATTGATACCAACTGATTTGGCAGCTAATAGCAATCCTTGTTCTTGAATAGAACTGAGGAGCAGGATTGGTAGGTTGGGATATAAGGCTCTGAGTTGCCGACAGAATTGTAAACCTAGCTGTTGACTGGTGGTAGAGCGACCATTGCCAAATTCTAAAACTACCAAATTTAACTGGTTAGGGTCTTTTTCGGCAATTTCTGCTAGAATCTGCAAGGCAATGGTATCAGTTTCTACAACTGCGATCGCTTCTAGGTTAGGAATCGCTTCTAGGGCTATCCGTAATCCCAGACGAAAAATTGGATCTTGGTCGATTAATAATAATTTTAAAGGGCGATCGCTCATAGTCCACTCAATTAGATCGGCACTGTTTTTTACCAATCAGAAAACAACTTTGATATAAAACTTTGTCTTCCCCATTGTCACCTGTTTTCGCAAACTGATAAATCGATCGTAATTGCCATAAACAGCTTTCACTGTGTAATTAAATGAACCTGAGTATTCGGCACTGGTTGGCAGAACGCCATATCGCAATCAATCAAATCAGAGAGTTTTCTGAGGGGCAATTGGCAGGTATTGCCTACCGTATTGTTCAGGATATGGAACTCAAAAGCCTGATGCCTTTTGATATCTGTACCTTGGTAGAGGTTTTAGAACTGCCCTTAAGTATTGTTTGGGAAGAAATCAGTGTCATTTCCCTGTTGACAGAAAAACTGTTGCGTAGTCTCAGCCAAAAAAAACCGTTAAAACGTAACGAAGGAACGTGGCTAGCGTTTCAAATTGCCTATCTCCAAGCTTTGCAAGCAATTCTAGAGCAGGAAGCAAGCTTACAAAAACCGTGGTTAGACCGAGCAATTATACCCATACAAGCACACATACTTAAAGAGGACGTAGGTAAATTCATCCTCCAAGATCCGCAACTACAAGGATTGCTAAAAACTCTCAGCCCAGGTAAATTGACTGATACTCAAGCTGAACAAGCACTGTCTTCGGTTGCAGATTCATTGCTGGTGCAACAAATAAATAGTGCTGCGATCGTTTGGTTAATTGCCAATGGTGCAGAGGAACCGGAAGCGAAACTTCTAACACAGCGCTTGGTCAACTCACTTCCTGGTGACATACTGGTAGTCGTCACCGAGAATGCTGCTCCTTTAGCCCAACTGCAAAAATTTTTCCGTTTGGGGATTTCATTATCTCCCAGTTTCATCACCTCAGAAGTTGGTTCTACAGTCAGTGAAAAAATTGATTTGCACCGAGAACATTACCGTGCGAGTTTGATTAAAAATCTCAGTATCCCTTTGCTAATGGAATCCTTTGCTCTTAAGGATATCTATGTGCCACAAAAAGGCTTACCAATAGAGGAAAATATTTCTGAGCAAGATCAAAAAGCTGTTAAACCAGTTGATTTAAAAACATGGGCGCAGCAACAGTTAACTGATTTAGAAACGATCGCTGTTATTGAGTCAGAACCGGGTTATGGAAAAACTAGTTTTTGCCAACTTTGGGCAGCACAGGTAGCACAGGAATTGTACCCTACTTGGATGCCTATAGTAATTAGGTTGCGAGATGTAAAATACGGTAAAACTTTAATCGAAACTTTAAATTCTGCTTTTGGTGTTAATCTTTCAACTTGGTTAGAGCAAGAAAATCTCCCTTGTCTGTTGCTGCTGGATGGTTTAGATGAACTGCCCCATTCTGCTCAGGGTATCAGGGCACAAGCAATTTTTATTCAGCAATTACTGAACTTTCAATCTCAGCACCGCCACAAAATTGTGTTGACAAGTCGCTCAACGACGTTACCAGAAATCGTCTCGGAAGTACCGCTATTATTGAGGCGAATTATTATTCAGCCATTGGATGTGGACGAATTCAAGCAATGGTTTCAACAGTGGGCAAAACTGCAATCATTACCCATTGCTCAAAATTTCTTTACATTGTTAAAACAGGCAGGGTTATTTAACAGCCAATCAAAGTTAAGCGAATTATCTGCCCTTATCCGTCAACCCCTAATGCTGCATTTGTTGGGCATCTTGCACCGCGAGGGATTGCTAGATGATGAACTATTGCAATTAGCTGCTAATACCCAAAAGTCTTTTCTGTTATGGGAAATTCATCATCGTCTGAGTCGATGGTTGTTGGGTTATCCGCTAATTGGTGGGATCAAGACGATGTTACTGCGTTCGGGTACAGCTCATATTCATCGGACTCCAGAAGCGATCGCTAATTTACTCGCTAATCGTCATCCCCAAGATTTACTCGATCGGATGCAAGCGAGCGCTCTCAAAATTTTACACTCGCAACGCCATCAAATTAATCTAACTGGTGAGTTTAATAGTTTACCAGCATTTTATTTTAAAATTTGGGATGTAGAAAGCTCAGGCGAAAGCACAGCAAAAAGTAGTTTAATTGAGTTTTCGCATCTCAAGTTAGGAGAATCTCTTTGTGCAGATGCTATTGCTGCCCAACTTAAATTTCTGACTCAGTACCAAGATGAGGCTTATGGTACGCCCATTAGCGTAGCCCAGAATATTTATAATTTACTAGGTTACGGGATACTTAGCCAAGAAATAGAAGAACTAGCGATCGCCGGATTGCGTCGCCAGCAAAAGCACAAATTTTCGTTTGAAGTTTTATTTCAAAGTCTTTTATCTTTCTGGCGTGCTTACTGTCAAGGACGTTGGTTAGATGAGGGGATAGCCCACAACGCTTTGACTAATTTTCATGCACTGCAAAATCCTGTGAATGTTGAACAGGTAAATGCTGCGGTGGGACTGAATGTATTTTTATTGCTTTGTGCTTGCTACCGAGAAACAAAAGTTCCATTTTGGCCTTGTGGGAATCCAGTCAATTTAATAGAATTCAACCCAGAAATGCTGAGTGTGCTAATTGCTAGGACAATGGTTTTGCATAAAAGTGCTTTTGCAACCCGAATCAAGTCTCTGGCTGGACTCAATTTATCGGGAGCCTCCTTATCGCAAGTGATGTTAACTGGGGTAAATCTTGAGCAAACAAATTTATCTAATGCGGAGTTAACAGGTGCGAATTTGGTTGGAGCCAATTTGCAACAGGCGAACCTCGCAGGCGCGAACTTACAACACGCAAATCTCGCAGGTGCGAATCTACAACAGGCAAATCTCACAGGTGCAAACCTGCAACAGGCAAACCTGATGGGGACAAATCTTAATTCTGCCGATCTCACCAACGCCTGCTTATTTGACGCCATCCTTGCGGCGAGTGACAAAAAATTAGCTACTGATAATGGAGCCTTGTTCTCTAAAGAGTTGTTTCAAAAACTGAAGCATTTGCGTAGTTTACCGCCGCAGGCATCGCAGCAGCGCTTTTTAAACACTGTGAAAATCACGCCAAACACAAACGTTAATTGGAACGAAACCCCTGCGATCGGACTAATTGAAAGCTGTGAAGGCGCAATTTTATCAGTAGATTTAGATGATGATGATGCCGATGATGAGACAGTTTTTGGCAAGAATTCAATTGGAGAATAGGGTATGGGGCATTGGGCATTGGGCATGGAGAAGAGACAAAGGAAACAAGGGAGAGATTTTCAATAATTCCTCCTTGCCCCCTGCTCTCCTGCTCCCCTGCTCCCTAGCCCTCCTCCGGATTGCGGTAGCCAAAAAAGTTAATACTGTAGTCAGTAATCCGCACTCCTGTTTCTTCTTCAATTTTGCGGATCAAATCTTCTGGTAGTTCCACATGAACATCAAGAATTTGATTTGTATCCACACAGTTTATGTGACTGTGAGAGTCACTAATGTTGCCGTACAAACGCCCATCACAACGTTCAATACACTCAATGATTCCTTGACTGGATAAAGCTTCTAAATTTTGATAAACAGAGGTATGACCGATCTCTTTGCCTTGTTGGTTCAAGCGATCGTAAATCTCTCTTGCAGCAAGATGTTCATTGGCTTGCCAAAGTAATTCCAGAATAAAGCGACGCTGACGACTGACGCGCATACCCAGGATTTGACAGCGCTCAAGTGCATCTTCTAAGGAACGAATTGGTTTTGTAGTAATTGTTTGTTTTTGCATATTACAGCTTGTTAACTGTTGGGGGGAATTTTTCCGTCTAAATGTTTATTGGTTATTTAATATATGCAATGATATTGCACACCGCTGTCTCACCTGTACTTATGTTTTGCCTTTTGATGCTGTGAAAGTGACAGGTGGCGATTATAATTTTTTTTGCTTCTTGACGGCTACTTTGTCAGACCTTAATCTAAAACAAACTCATTACAACTTTAACTTAAAATTGCTGTAAATGTCCACCTTGGGGCAGCCATTGCCTTACCCAAGTAGGCTAATTCTAATGGCGTACCATATTAATCGTGTAGTAATTCTTTAATTAGATGCGAGTAATTATAGCAATGATAAAAGTAACATTTAATTTTAGTAAAAATCAGTGAAGTGAATAGCGATAGCCAGTGGCTCATATCAAAACTAGTAACTAGATGTATATTTGTTAAAATCACCGAAAATTAAGCAAAAGTATCAAATAAATTTGAGCAAGGTCAGACTTGTGTTTAAACCTTGTATGGGTTGACGAGATTATCAGCAAAAAGTATCAGTAAATACTAATTTATTTATGAAAAAGACTTTGTGCGATCCAAAGTCAATGTAGCGTCAATCTCTGAAAGCTGCTACTGTATATTCTCGATCCTACAGTTGAGCATCAAGAAGGTGGCTGCTAAATCAATGACAATTGCGATCGCACTCAATAATGACTTCATTAACAATCTGGATCTGTCCCCTGCATCAACGGTGATTGAAAAAATGCTGCAAGATGGGGTTGCATCCCACGAACAGCAGCTACGCTTTGATGTCAATTACGATCTCCAGCCTGGAGATCCGCGGGAACTCTCAGAAATTCCAGAGGTGCGCCTGTGGTTTGTGCGTCTAGATGCCAAATATCCCTGGTTGCCATTTTTACTAGATTGGAAAGCTGGGGAATTTGCTCGTTATGCCGCCATGCTTGTACCACACCAGTTTAGTGCCCAAGAAGGTATTCAGTACAATCCTGAAGCCTTAGAGATATTTTTGATGCACAAAATCTTTATTTTAGGTGATTGGCTGAAACAACAAAACATACCCAGCCTCTCGCGCTTAAAGTCTATGGCGCAAATTCTAGGTTATGAATTAGATGATGCTTTTTTTGAAATATTTTAAATAGCTAATAGGTGATGGAATTTTGAGAAAATTTTCTTCGTTTTAGTAAACTGTGTGAGATTATTCTGATATTGCAACATCGTTCAGTTAAGCCCTAAATCTTGTGTAGAGAAGCCTTAGCGGATTGACCGACACGAAGTATAATTTCGCGTCTCTATTTGCCGAAATCAATACCAGAAACTTAACTGAATCGTATTGACCCATAGTATACTTTGCAATATTTCAAATATTCTTTAAGGATGAAATTTTTCTCTATCTAAAAAGATATTTTTTAAATTAACCATAGCAAATATGCTGAGAATAGAAACCTGTTTCTTATACAGTAAAGAAAACAGGTTTTATTTTATACTGTTTCGTTAAAGCGCTTTCAGTAGTTCGCAAGATCCTGAAAGAGCAATTTTGTAATCAAACAAGCTTGAAAAAATGAGGGTTTTGGAATGAAAAATTTAGTACCTGAGCGTGCAACATCTGAAGAAGAACGTTTCCAAGATGACTATTATTCTTACTTTGAAGCCCCGGAAAATCTCACCCGATATACACCTACAGGTGGTTTTTTAAGTAACACTTTTCCAGAAAACTCATTCTCATTATTAGATTTAGGATGCGGTAATGGGGCTTTAAGCAAATATCTTCCGGCTCGATGTGACTATCTAGGAGTCGATCACAGTGAATTAGCTATTGAACAATGTTTAAAACTTTACCCAAATAGAAAGTTTGTTACCAAAGATTTATCGCTTTTCTTGTCTGAACTTGTTGAAGATAATCAAAAATTTGATGCAGTCGTACTAGCGGGTTTGTTATTTCACAGTATTAACAAAGATACCCAAGAAAAAAAAGACGATCAAGAAATTATTCAATTTTGTCTGAATAAAATACTAAACGACAAAGGATATCTTGTTCTCATTGTACCTTTTTGCTACGGCGATCATCCATCTCACAGTTTGTTTGTTCGAGCAGAGTGGCTACAAAAGTCAATAGAGAAAATGCTAGAAATTGCTAATGCAAAAATTGTTCACGAAAATATATCTTTACAAATTGGTTTGGAAAAGAGGGTTCGACAGCAGAAAGCGACTCCTGATTGGTTTGTTTCCGATAGTAATGCTGATTATCCCAGTATATTTGTGGGAACATATATGGCAAGCTGGACATTTATTGCTTGCCTCTAATGCCATTTTTGATTTTAGATGAGGAATTTGACCTTGACCTCTAGAGATGCGAAATTGTACTTCATCTTGCTGGGCTAACGCATCTCTAAGGATTTTGGGTTTAACTCTACAAGATTGTGGTATTACGCACTAGAATAGATCGATTTGTCTAAATAAAAACTGAAAGCCGTTCCCAGCTTGTGACAACGGCTGAGTGAGAAATTATAGAGCTTTTCATTTGTATGCAATATATTCACCTCTCTCCTGTAAAGAGAGAGGTTTTGAGGCTTACTGTCTGTTCTAGGTATCGAAGTTTGGGAAAACTACTGGTTTAGCCACCCCAAATTTTCTCTAAAACTGTGTTTGGTGAAATATCTGCCGTTTTTCCCGTAAGGGATTCAATAGCTAGAAATTTATCGTTTTTCGGCAACAACTTAGCTGGATCGCTGGGGCCAAATATGGCAATGGTATAGGTTTGAACTGCAACACTAATTTGTAGTGCCGCGCTATCAGTAGATAACATCAAATTTGCCCCGGCAATTATGGCAGTTAACTTACCAATATCATCTGGGGCAGTCACCTTGATATCTGGAGAAGACTCCAGAAGCGATCGCACAAACAGCTCATCATCAAGTCCCTTAATAACCACCACAGGCAGATCCGGCTGCTTTTGTTGGAAGGCTTGAATAATTTGCTGCCAATTCTCGACAGGGTAGATTTTATCTAGTTCTTTAGCCTTTAATAACTGGCCAGAACCGCCATGAATCAAGATATAGCCTGTTTCATGAACCCCTAAACGTTTTTGTTCGTTTTGTGCCCACTCAATATCTGGTTTTGGTACATTTACTGCTAACTCTGGGACAGAGCTATTTATTTCCAACGGTTGCAGCAAGTCATGATAAACTGCTGCCACATACTGAGATGGTTTGAATGGCACAGTATGGGTAAGAAAACCCGATCCTTTGCCTTGGTAGCCAATACGTATAGGAATTCCCGTCAACCAGAGTAAAAGACCTACCAACCAATTTTGCTCAACAAGAATAGCAACATCGTATTCGCGATCGCGAATCGTCCCAACTAAATTACCCCAATCTGCCAGACTGTTACGGTCATTAAAATCAAAGTTCAGCACCTCGTGAACTGACTTGCTCACTCGGTAGGCAGCCTTTGACTGGGGTTCAACAACGACATCTATCTGAGCGTCAGGGTAATGGCGCTTGAGGTCATCTAGAGTCGGAAAGAAGAGAATTTGGTCGCCAATTCCGCCAGGTACAAGGGCTACTACTCGCATAATATTTATTGACGCTTACTCGCTCCCTATTTTAGGGGAAAATATATAGCTTAAAGATTGAGGAATTCTGTGTATTTACTAATTCCAGCTGCGGGAATCGGAAAAAGAATGGGGAGTAACCGCAATAAACTCCTGCTAGAAGTGCGATCGCAACCAATTATTGCTTGGACTTTATTAGCCGCAGAAGCCGCCAGTACAATCAGTTGGATCGGGATTATTTCTCAGTCTAGCGATTGGCCAGAGTTCAAAGCAATTATTGCCGATCTAAAGCTGACTAAACCAGTAGAATTAATTCAAGGCGGCTCCACCCGTCAAGAATCTGTTTACAATGGCTTGCAATCTCTGCCAATAGCCGCAGAACAAGTGTTGATTCACGATGGTGCTAGATGCCTGGTAACACCAGATTTATTTAACTCTTGTGCCGAGGCTATTTGCCACTGTCCCGGTTTAATTGCTGGTGTACCCGTCAAAGACACCATCAAAATAGTTGATGAACAAGGCATAATTCAAGAGACACCCGACAGACGACAACTATGGGCGGCACAAACTCCCCAAGGATTTGATGTCAAGTTGTTAAAACAGTGCCATGCTGAAGGAGTCCGTCAAGGTTGGGAAGTAACAGACGACGCTGCTTTATTTGAAAAGTGTGGCATCGAAGTCCGAATTGTCGAAGGAGAAGAGACAAATTTAAAAGTGACCACTCCACAAGACTTAGCGATCGCAGAATTTATTCTCACCAGTAGAGGCTTTTGAGGGAGTGGGGAGCAGGGAGGCAGGGGAGCAGGGGGCAGGGAGCAGGGAGCAGGGGAGCAAGAAAGAAGTTGCAGTCAGTCTTTCCCTTCTGCCCCTTTGCCTCTTGTGCCCAGTGCCCAGTGCCCAATCCCCAATCCCCAATTCCAAATTTGAAAGTTTTAAAAAATACTTTGACAATTTACGATATAATGCCACACACTTATTGATTGTTAGTTGTCATGTACTAATGACCAATGACTAAATGATTACAGCCACAGCGACGAAGATAGAAGCAATTCTCTATTTAAAGGGTAAACCCTTGTCGCTCGGCGAAATCGCCGAGTATGCCGCGTGCGATCGCGCCACTGTCAAAGAAGGCATAATTGAACTAATGGACAACTATGCCCACCGAGATAGTGCCCTAGAGGTAGTAGAAACTCCAAATGGTTACAGTTTGCAACTCCGGTCTGACTTTCATGATTTAGTGCAAACGATGATACCAGTAGAATTGGGTGTAGGTGCATTGCGAACTTTGGCAGCGATCGCCCTTAATAGTCCCATACTCCAAAGCGACTTGATTAACCTACGCGGTTCAGGAGTATATCAGCACGTCCCAGAACTCGTTGAACTTGGTTTCATCCGCAAACGCCGAGACAGCGATTCTCGCTCTTACTCACTCCAAGTAACCCCAAAATTCCATCAGTATTTCCAAATCGAACAACTTCCACAAATACTTTCTACAAGTCAGAAGGAAGAACAACTAGAACTAGAACTAGAACTAAAAACAGTGGCGAGTAGAGAATAGGAAGCACGGGTAAGAATAAAAATTACCTCTCTCCCCTCTGCCCCCTGCCCCCTGCCCCCTGCTCCCTGCCCCTCTGCCCCCTCTACCCTACTCCCCTCCTCTAGACTTATACCCGTGGTGAATGCGCTACTCTTGTACTATGGTTTAGAGTAGAGTTAGCAATTAAGCTAAATAAAACTGCCAATGGTGTTTAATCCTGATTTTTTGAATGACAACTCCGAGGAACACCCTAATCAACTTCTTTCCGACCACTCTGAGGAATACCCTAATCAGTTACTCAAATATCTACAGCATCAGTCTCCTGATGTTTTAGCTAGGGTTGCTCAGTCCGCCAGCCCCGAAATTAAACAAATCATCTCGCAAAATGTCCAAGGGCTAGTGGGAATGCTCCCGGCAGAAAATTTCAACGTGCAAATCACAACAGATCGGGAGAATTTAGCTGGACTTCTAGCGTCGGCAATGATGACGGGGTATTTTCTGCGCCAGATGGAACAAAGAATGCAGTTAGAGCATTTGTCTAATGGTCAATAATTAATAGTCAGTAGTCAAAGATTCTAGGACTATTGACCAAATAATCACTAATTCGTAATTCAAAATGACGCTCTCTAGGAATTACGAATTATTTTGACTACTTCTTTTCAGGATAAGCTCCTGATTGTACTTTGAAGGTTTGAACTTTACCGCTGCGATTGACTTCGATCGCTATTATGTCTCCAACTTTACTCGATTCTACCAGCCTCTGAACTTGGGCTGAAGTTTTGACTGGTTTCCCGTTAATTTTTTGAATCACGTCTCCAGGAAGCAGTCCTCCACGCTTGGCTGGGGAATCATCTGTAACTCCCTTAATCACAATTCCAGCATCCTGCTGAATATTCAGTTGATTTTCTTGATTAATCTGCTGTTTTCTGATGGGAGAAAGGTCTGCCATTTCAACACCCAAGAAAGGATGTTCAACACGCCCTTTAGTAAAAAGTTCATTAGCGATGCGGGCGGCGGTTTCAATGGGGATGGCGAAACCGAGTCCTTGAGCATCAGCGCGGATGGCTGTGTTAATCCCAATGACTTCGCCTTGAGCGTTTAATAAGGGGCCACCAGAATTACCAGGGTTAATTGCGGCATCAGTTTGGATAAAGCTGACTCGCTTATCGGGAACACCAACTTGAGTGCTAGTGCGATCGGTAGCGCTGATGATGCCGATAGTGACAGTATTATCTAAACCTAGAGGATTGCCAATAGCGATCGCCCATTGCCCTGGGATCAGGTTTTGCGAATTGCCCAGTTTTACTGTCGGCAAATCATTCGCTTTTATTTTCACTACCGCCACATCTGTCACAGAATCAACTCCTACTACTTTCCCCTCTAAACTGCGACCATCTTTGAGGGTAACTTGCACTGTATCTGTATCTGCTACTACATGAGCGTTGGTGAGTAATTCTCCATCATCGCTCACAATAAATCCCGATCCTGTACCGCGCTCAATGCGTTCTTGAGGAATTGGTTGGTCATCCTCTCCAAAAAATCGCCGCAAGATGGGATTTTTCAAAGCGTCAGAGATAGGATTGGCTACTTTGCGAGTCGCATTAATTCGCACTACAGCCGGGCCAACTTTTTGCACTGCCGTCGCAATAAAATTCACGTTATCGCCACCAGTAGCCCCAATAGCTCCGTTAGGAGAATTCGGAACTATGGATTCTGGAGGCGAAGCCATTGTTACATTTTTTAGCTGTTGGAACGAGCGATTTTGGGGAATGAAATAGCGACTGCCAAACAAACCTGCACCACCGCCAATTACCAGTAAAAACACATAAACCGCCAGTTGCTTTAAGGATAACTTCATAATTGTTTTGCTCAAGAACAGCAATGCAGTTGCTAATTTCTAAGTGTAGTCAAGCGAACGGCAAGTGGACAGATCAATTTACGAGAAATTAGGGATTGGGAATTTGTCATTGGGTATGGGGCATGGGGCATGAGTTATTCTCCTTGTCCCTTAATCTCTGCCAATGTTTTTCTTCTCTACGAGACGCTGCGCGTAGCTTGCTTCCCTGTAAGGGTACAATTTTGAATTTTGAATTTTGAATTTTGAATTGATTTCTCCTTGTCTCCCCTGCTCCCCAATTCCCATTCTTCCCATCTAAAATCTAAAGTTAATGCGCTATTGACCTTTATACATGACTTTACCCTTTCGTCAACTATTTCTCTGTAGCTTAAGCGCCTTGGGCCTAGTAAGCATACTGCCATACTCAAACAGTGCTAACGCTGCTGTAAGTGGTTGCTCAACTCCAGCCCTATCTCGCTTCCAACGCCATAAAGTTGTTCGTGGCGAAACTTTGGAGAGCATAGCGCAGCGCTACAATCTCATTCCGACAACTATTATTGGTATGAATCCAGCTTTGCAGAATGGTGCAACTGCCGCTGTTGGCAGTGTGCTTCAGATTCCTCCCTACAATGGGATTGTAGTCGAAGTGCCTCGCGGTCAAACTTGGCGACAAGTGGCAGCACAATACAAAGTTCGTGCTGATAGCCTGTTTGAGGTGAATGGCTGCCAACAAAACCCCAGAATCGTGTTTGTTCCGGGGGTCAATTGGTCGCCTAATGGTGTTGTAACTAAGTCCCCTTTACCTACTGATGCAGGTACACCAAACCGTACATCTTTGTCTGGATATCCCTTAGCACAAGTAGCAAATGTAGGATTAGCTTACGGCTGGCAAATAAATCCTGGGACAGGTGAAGTTTTCTTCCATAGTGGTGTTGACTTATTAGCACCAGTTGGTAGTAATGTGCTAGCGATCGCCCCTGGAACTGTAGCCTTTGCCAGCGATCAAGGTTCTTATGGCAAATTGGTCATTATTAACCACAGTGGCGGACTCCAAAGCCGCTATGCCCAGCTTGACAGTATCAAAGTGACTGTCGGTCTGCAAGTGAAAAAAGGAGACTTACTGGGAACAGTAGGAACTAGTGGAAAACCAAGTTCCCCTCAACCGCACCTCCATTTTGAAGTGCGTTCTAGTTCATCTCTGGGTTGGGTAGCAGAAGATCCAAAGGGCTATTTGAAAAAATGAAGTTTGTTTTGAAATGCAGAGGAAATCTCTGTGTTACTCTGCGAAACCTTCTCTACGAGACGCTGACGCTCCTAACGTCGCTACCGCTTCGCTAATGCGAATGCGATCCTTTGCGTTAAAAAAAAGATGCTATATTTTCGCTAGATTTTACGATGTGCATTCCTGCCTCTGCAAATCTTGCAAATGCTGCATCTGCCTGTTCTGTGTAGTCCACAACACCGGGGACAACAACGGGGGAAGTGCAATCTTCTAGCAAATAAATTTTTTTCGCCAGGGTGGCATCTACCTGTTTAATTTCTGTTAATAAATCGTCAATTGTCCAAGCAACGCAGTGACTTTTAGCTTGACCACCAATAATTACTGCATCATATTCTAAAAGTTGTTTAATCAGCAGCGTGTTCTTTTGAGCGAGTGGACGTTGTTCAAAATCTTCCAACACTTCTGGACGTAAAATGGAATAGTTTTCTGTTAAAGGATTTTCACCTTTGATTTCAAATTGCGTTTGACTCTGACGCGCAATGCCGTGGAAAAATATCGCTTCTTCCACTGATGAAACTAGAGCATGACCAATACCACCCAACATAGAATGATAAGGCCAAACAGTCAGGGGATATTTACCGTCTTGACTGAGTTTCTTAAGGTAATGGTAAGCGTGTTTTTCTAATAATTCATAATCCCCATTAGTAACACTGTTAGCAACTGCTGGGTTGACTTTCCAGATACCTTGTTCAACATCTGCTGGTGTAATACTAGTAGCTGCTGGAGTAGGATGTTCTCCCGCAGGGTTCACCCAAAAGATCGGATGGAAAATTTGCGTTGCAGTGTGAGTATCGAGAGTTGGTACAATTTTCGTGATTATTCCCAAGTTTCGATAGATAAACTCACACAATCTGACGTTATCATCCACCGCCGCATTCCCGGATTTCCCACCTACAAATAGTTCAAAGCCAGGGATACAGAAGGTATTTTGGACATCAATTAACAGTAAGCAAATATGAGTTTTATCTAAAGATGTGGATTTTATATCATGTTGTTTTGCCCAGATTTCAGCTTCAGCAGCACGTTCTTGATAAGGTACGCGCCAGACTTCGCCGACTTTATTGAGGTTAAAATGCGAGGGAATGGGTAGTTGGGTTGTTGTTTGGGTATTCATCTAAATCTGTACTTGTTTTCTCATTATTAAGCTTGCCTTAGTTAAAAATAATGGTGAATTTAGTAAACGTCATCGTGAGAACCTAAAGTTAGCAATAAAATTTCTTCTTCTCCTGAATCAGGATTTGTAACAAATTTAAATAAAATTCGATTTTGATAATCAATTGAACAGGAGTATCTACCCGATGAATCACCTTTTAGCTTGTGACTGCGTAAACTGGGTTGAAATGGGTCTTCAGCGATTTTTTGTAATACTTGTTCAATTTGAGAACGTAACTCAGGATTTTTCTTGACTAGACGCTTAAAAGCACGAATAAAAGTCGGACTCCAAACCAAATTTTTCACTCGTCTAACTCCGCCATCAACTCTGCAACTGAACCACGGCGGACATTACCTTGAGCATAATCACTTTCTGATTGCGCTACTTCTTTTAATAAGTCATCCCGTCGCTGTTGTTTGAGGCGCTTTTGGATAATATCTACAAGAATAGCCTGAGCTTCTGGATCTAATGCTTCTACCGCTTCTATGGCTTTCTGGAATGTAGATGTTTTTTCTAGCATGAGCATCAAAGAATTTAGTGATAAGTCTAATTTAGCTAGTAGTAAGGGCGATCGCTCCTCATTTTCCTTACTTAATAGTATATTTGTATTATTAAATAAATTTAGCTTAGCAAAGTTCAACGAAGTTATCGCTCTTATGAACCGAGATGAATTACTCAAACGCTATGCCGCAGGTGAGAGAGATTTTTCAGGAGTTGACCTTGGTCGTGCTAATCTCTATGGAATTGACTTGAGCAGTGCAAATCTAAGTAGAGCTAACATCAGTTATGCAAAACTAAGTGATGCGAACCTTCAAAGCACTGATTTATGTCAAGCCGATCTAAGTGATACCGATCTAAGTTATGCGAATCTAAGTTATGCCAATCTGAGTGATGCTAACTTGACTGGTGCTGAATTAGATGGTGCCGAACTGAGCAATATTAATCTAAGTCGTGCCAACTTACAAGAACCTATCCCACTAATAAAATCCTTTGAATCCATATATGGATAGTTGCAAGGTCAATGAAGGAATCAAAATATACTGTTTGACGTTCCCATCGAACGACTAAACGACGATATTTACGTTGATACCAGGCAAAACAACGTTCCTGCTAAAACCTGGGAACAGAAATTTTGATTGGTCTACCTCTATTTTTCTTCGTTTTCCAAACTCGTTTTGGGATTTGAGGTCTAATTCCACGATGAGCGTAAAGTAGCGCGTTTATACGAGTGAATCGTAACCTTTATCAGTTGCTAAGACCTTCAGTCTCTTACGCGGCCTACCAGGCTTTAAAGTTTTAAGTTTGACTTTATCTAGCAGTGGTAATACCTGCTCTGTTTCATTTCCGTTAGCTGGAGTTGTACAGTTAGCTAAAGGCATTCCATTGCCCTCTGTAAGTGTATGAATTAACACTCCTTTTCCCTTACCGCCATAAGCAACGTCTTTACCTCCTCCCTTTCCAGGGGGAAAAAGAGCCATCAACAGCCCCAAAGTCCCAATTTATCAAGCCTTTCTCATCCGCGATCGCCAGAACACGCGCCTGTATATATCCAAACGTTCCATCCTCCCGCCATTGCTTTAACCATCTGTGTGAAGCGCTTTTTGAAGCCCATATATCTCCTTTTGGGATGTCACACCATCGACATCCAGTAATCAAGATGTATAAAAGACTATTTAGCAAATAACGGTACGGTGCATGAGGCATTCCCTTGCCACGTTTTTCTGATTCTGGAGGAAATATATCTTCAAACAATTTCCATTCCAGATCGGTTAACCCCTCGAAACGTCCTGCCATCGCTTGATACACCCTTCTCAATTCAGAAATAGGCTATCATCTTTACAGATTAGTGGGATAGGTTCAAGGAGCATCAGAGATAAATGGTGGGAACAATGTCAACTTAAGTGATGCCGATCTAAGACAAGCTAGGCTAGCGGATGGTGAGCTGATAAACTCCAACTTGAGTGGAGCTAATTTAAGCCGTATTGACCTAATCCCTCTTTTGTCACTTTCGGCAGAGAATAATTTGTAACCCTTGCCCAAATAGGATTTTAACTGTAAAGCTTTGTTTGAAGGTTTCTATTAACTTGCGATCGCTAATCTTTCCACTAAATCTAGGTTTGATCGTTTAGCCCCAATTTTTATTTCCCCAGAGTGACAAAAGAGGGATTAGCCCTCCTTTGTCACTTTCGGCAGAGAATAATTTGTAACCCTTGCCCAGATAGGATTTTAATATTAGAGCTTGTTTGAAAGTTTCTATTAGCTTGCGATCGCTAATCTTCCCACTAAATCTAGGTTTCATCATTTAGATCCAATTTTTATTTCCCCAGAGTGACAAAAGAGGGATTAGTTGTACCAATTGTCATCCCTAAAGGATTATGGGGATTACTAGTAGCACATCGCTGTCAAAGGCCTCATGATTAGTCGCCATTAGATATGGAAATGATCCAAACAGGGGCACAAACCCTAGCAACAGATCGTAACATTCTGGAGAGTTAAGTAACTGTGTATTTAAATCGCATACAGTTAAGTAGCAGAGATATTTGCTAGCACTGATTTTTCTAGAAAAGGAGAAAAAACTGTGAAATTTGGTTACACGGTAATCTGGGTAGACGATGTAGTTAAAACAGTTGAGTTTTACGAAAAAGCTTTTGGTTTAGTTCGTCGCACTCTCCTGGAAAAGGGGCAGTCTATCTGGGCCGAAATCGAAACCGGAAACACTACACTAGCTTTCTCTTCTAGTAGCGAAGCACAGAAATTATTTCCTGGTGGCTGCCATCCCAACCACGCTACACAACCACCGGCTTCAATCCAGATATCATTTATTACTCCTGATGTTGGCAGTGCTTATATGAGAGCGATTGGTGCTGGTGCAAAAACACTAGATGCTCCTAAAACCCAGCCTGGGGGACACACTATTGCTCGTGTCCGCGATCCTAATGGTGTGCTGGTGTCGTTGGTGAGTGCCTAAGTAGCAAATTGCCTTCTATCGATCTAGATGGCTATGGGCAGCGCGATCGCCTTTTAGCAAGACGCAACCCACAAGGGTAAATTACGATGCTGCGTTTCTTGGTTGATGAGAACTTTAATAATCAGGTTATTCGTGGCGTTCTGCGTCGTAACAGTAATATTGATATTGTCCGCGTTCAGGATGTTGGATTGACTGAAGCAGACGATCCAAATGTATTAGAATGGGCAGCGCAAAACAAGCGTGTAGTCCTAACTCATGGTGTCGCGACGATGATAACTTTTGGTTATGAACGATTACAAGCAGGCTTGGCAATGCCTGGTTTATTTGAGATCGGTCGTCGTGTTTGGGTTGGTTTAGCGATCAAAGAAATTTTGTTGCTAGATGAATGTAGCTTAGAAAGAGAATAAAAAGGATAAGTCTGGTTCTTGCCTTTGCGTTAACGATTGGAGGCGATTAATTTGACTGACGTTGGCGCAGCCTGTCGTCGTTGATAAGCATTTGTTTTTTGTAGTCCCCAATCTAAAATCTGAAATTTTATGGATTCCAATGCTTTGCTGTGTGCAGCGATCGCCAATCACATTACCACCAATCCTCAAAAACGAATTACTTTTGCCCAATTCATGGACATGGCATTATACCACCCTGAATACGGCTACTATTCCAGCGATGCAGTCAAAATAGGCTTTAAAGATAGTGATTTTTTTACCTCTCCCAATCTCTGTTCTGACTTTGGCGAGTTACTCGCAGAACAATTTTTGCAAATGTGGGAGATTTTAGGAAAACCTGTACCCTTTTCTCTGGTAGAAATGGGAGCAGGTCAAGGATTGCTAGCTTTGCATATCCTTAAATATCATCAGCTACACTACCCAGATTTTTTTACCGCCCTAGAGTACATAATTGTTGAAAAGTCTCCAACTTTAAGACAAGAACAGCAGCAACGCTTGCAAGATTTCCCTGTGCGTTGGTGTAATTTAGAGGAGATACCACCAAATGCGATCGCAGGTTGCTTTTTCTCTAACGAGTTAGTAGATGCCTTCCCCGTGCATCAATTCATTCTAGAAACGGGAGAACTCCGAGAAATTTATGTAACAACAGATAGTAATCAGAAAGAAACCTGCTCATCATTTGTGGAAGTCACAGGGGAACCTTCAACGCCCCAACTAGTTGAATATTTAGACTTAGTGGAAATGAACTTTACCGAAAGTGCATATCCAGATGGCTACCGTAGTGAAATTAATTTAGCGGCTGGTGACTGGTTGAGTATAGTAGCAGACCGCTTGCAGCGCGGCTATGTGTTAACAATTGATTATGGCTACCCCGCCAGCCGTTACTACAATCCCAGGCGATCGCAAGGAACGTTACAGTGCTATTATCACCACCGTTTCCATAACAACCCTTATATTAATATTGGGCGACAAGATATAACTGCCCATGTTGACTTTACAGCTTTGGAACGCTGGGGCCAGAAGTGTAATTTAAAGAATGTTGGTTTTATTCAGCAGGGATTATTTTTGATGGCACTGGGGTTAGGCGATCGGATTGCAGCCCTTTCCCAGCAAAAGCAACCTCTCTCGCAGTTACTACAGCATCGGGATGCACTACACCAACTTCTAGACCCCACAGGACTCGGCGGCTTTGGAGTCTTAATTCAGAGCAAAGGTCTGGACAAAACAGAAATCTCTCAACCATTAAAAGGATTGATCCTGCCAGAGTAAGCGTAAAGTTGAAAAGTTAAAACTCTATTTAAGAATGCAGTATCAGTCTTATTTGGACTAGCATAACAGTGATTACAGTAAAGTTAAACACACTACCAAAGTAATAATTATGTCCACTCATGACCTGCTAATGCTAGTAACACTACTTACCCCTGGTATATTACTGTCAGTGATAATTATGTTAACTTTTGCTGCCGGTGGTTGATTGCCAGAGTTAGGAAGTAAGAAAACTGAAATTTAGGATTATATTTTAAATTTCAAATAACTACTTCCCAACTAAATTTGAATCAGACAATGCGATGTTCATGATGGGCTATAACGCTCAATGACTCGCTCTAAGCGTTGGCGCAGCCTCTTTAAGAGTTGCTATGCCAAAAGCTAGCTTTACGCAACGCTTACGGTGACGCTGTACTAAAGGAACGTAAAAAATGAAGGTGGCATTTCTGGGAACTGGACTGATGGGACTACCAATGGCTCAAAGGTTATTAGCCGCAGATATACAGCTAGTTGCCTACAATCGTACCCCAGAAAAATTAGCATCACTACAAGCAGCTGGGGCTGAAATTGCTACACATCCCCGCCACGCCATTCGTGCTGCTGAGTGCGTAATTCTTATGCTGACTAATGCCTCAGCTATTTACAATGTGTTGCTTTCAGATACTGCTTGGCAAACTCTGGAAGGGCGCACGATTATCCAAATGGGAACAATTACGCCCACAGAAAGCCAGGAAATTAGAGATGCAGTTGTTGGGGGTGGTGGTGAGTACTTAGAAGCGCCCGTATTAGGGAGTATCCCAGAAGCAAAAGCTGGCAAGTTGAGTGTTATGGTAGGGGCCGAGCCAGAACAATACGAACGCCACTTGAAGTTACTCCAAAATTTTGGGACAGAACCTTTACTTATCGGCCCAGTTGGATCTGCGGCGGCGCTTAAATTGGCACTAAATCAACTAATAGCTTCTTTAACAACTAGCTTTGCTTTGAGTCTAGCTTTTGTCCAACGCCAAGGTGTCGATGTAGATGTGTTTATGCAAATCTTGCGCGACAGTTCCCTCTACGCCCCTACCTTTGACAAAAAGCTACAACGGATGTTAGATGGCAATTATGCCGAGCCCAATTTTCCCACAAAACATTTGCTTAAAGATACGGAGTTATTTATCTCGGAAGCGAAATCTCGGAGTTTGGATCTCAGCAGTATTAAAGGAGTGCGGCAAATCTTGCAAACAGCCGTAAAAATGTCATTTGCTGATGATGATTACTCATCACTATTTTCAGTTATTAAGGAATGGGGAGAAGCGATCGGAGAATAAAGAATTTAAGCTTCATCTCACGCCTGAAAGCAGGGTAAACTAATCTTTAACAACCACGTATAAAGGGTTTTTACTGAAGCTTGAAGCATTCATTTTTGCATTTACTGTTCAATAAGCATTTATTGAATGAGCAAATTATGATACTCTAAACTGATTCAGTAATTGTCTTTTTGATTAAGTCGAAGTTAGGGTTGTGCGTAGTGCAACCCCAACTTGTGGTGCGCGTAGGCATAGCCCGCACTTCAACAAAGCTCAGTGACCACCGCAGGCATCGCATGAATCGACGGATGCAAAAAACCTAGAATTGGATAACCCGCAACTTGAGTTAATAGACAATTACTGACCATTAATAGTAGTTGAGCGAGGAAATGGTAGAGATTCAGGGGCAGACGAAGGCTGAGGTTCAGGTTGAGGATTGAGAAAATCCTGCCAAGTCTTAATTTGCTCTTGCGCTGCACTGTAAGCAGCACTACCGCGTGGAACCGATTTGGCAATGTCAATGCCTTTAGCAATATCAGACTGACCTTGAGTGCGTGCTATTTCTAACAATTGCTGACTCCATTGGTCAATAGCCTGATTTGCATCCATACGTAAGATGCTATTGTTTGAAACTCGATCCGCCAGTCGTATTGCCTCAACCAAGGCTTCTGGAGTACCAGCGGCCCCCACTTTCTGGGCTTTTCTCCAGTTTTCTCTAGTGCGAATTTGCCCTTCCCAGTCATTTATTGCAGCTTGTGCTTCCCCAGAAAGCGCCCTTCCCGATGAAACTATTTGTTGAGCTGTGCTAATGGCGGCGGTGAGATTGCCACTTTGGGCCAGTTCTTGTGCTCGATCTAAGTAAGGTTGATCTTGAATTCGCTCAATCTTTCCTGCCCAAATACGAATTTTTTTGCGTGCTTCTGGATATAATGTACGACCTCGACGAATTTCGCTGACCTGGGCGATCGCAGCTTGCAAGGAGTTAATATCCTCGAATATTGCGATCTGTTCGGCGCGGTCTAAATAAGGTTGGTCTTCAATTGTCTCCACTTGGGCATTCCAGCGACCTATCTCTTGTCTAGCTTCTGCGCCTCTGGGGTTACTAGCAGGAATAAGCTGTACTTGGGCGATCGCTGCGTTTAAATTAGGGACTGTTCCCTGGCTAGCCAATATTCTTGCTTTTTCCAAATGGGCAACATCTTCAATTTCCAACTGCCAACGAGCAATTAGTTGCTGTGCTTCGTTATACACTGGTCTGGAAGGATCGATTTGTTGTGCTTGAGCGATCGCTGCCTCTAAACCAGAAACATTACCAAGCCAAGCACTCCTTTTCGCGTCAGCTATGGCAATAAAATCATCAGTTTCGCCTTGTAGTTTCGTACTTTCCGGTATTTGCCTAGCAATATTTAGCGCTTCATCTGCATCCTGCTTGTCTAGTTTCGCTTGTGCCAATTCCAGCATTTTGCGTCCAAATGCCGGAATCGCTTCCTGAGCTTTTTGGTAAAGGTAACTTTCCTGACCAATAGACTCGGCTAGCTTGATCCCTTCTAGGATGTTATCGACTACTTTGCTGTTTGCTAAACTTTCGGCTTTTCCTAACTTATCGCCATCTTCCCGTGCTGTCGCAATCAGACGATTCAATTGGTCGTACTTAGTACCCGCCCAGTACTGATTGTCTACACGCAGCATTTTGGCGGATAACATGAACGCTGATTGCCAGCGCTGTTCCTTTACTTCGGCGATCGCACCGTTGTATGTGGCTTCAGCCTTTGACCAAATTGACTGCCATTTGTCAACTTGTTCATCGACTAACTTATAAGCTGCTAAATCTTCGGGTATCTTACGAGCAGTAGCGATCGCTTCCTCTAAATTACCAGTTTGGAAACTTTGATCGGCTAGCTTCAAAATATCCCGCGACCATTCTTCGATGAAACGATCGATTTCTCCATGCAACGGGTGATTTTGTGGTAGTTGCTTCACCAGAGCGATCGCTTGTAATAGGTCGTTCACTGTTTGCTTAGAAGCCGCTAACTGAGCGCAATGTAGCCGCACAGAAGCACTAGCTAGCGGCCAGAAAATCGAGGGGCAATTAGGAGCAGCTGGCAACTTTAGCAGCATTGCCATTGCCAAGAATCCTACACCGCCGGGAATCAACATTAGTAGTACTAGCCACAATGTCCAGCTTTTCATCCAGCGTGGCCATTTTCCAGAAGTACTATTGAGTTGGGCAGTTTCCTCTGAATTACTATTTATAGGTAATCCTGTCCTATGGTTTTTTTTTCGCCGCTTCACTGACTTGGAGGTAGAACCAGTAGCTGGGACATCAAATGGCTTAGTTTCACCGAATTGTTCTGTTCGGGATAATCTTTTGCTTTGATCTGGCTCTCTTCCACTGGCTCTTGACCAACTGTCTGGAATATCCCGCTCTGTCATCTCTCACACCAAAATAATTGAATAGCGCTCTGTTTTAGGTTGATAATTCCATTGTTGACATAGTAACTTTCTCGTCATTAAAAAGCTACTTTTTTGATTATCTCTCTCTACAGAGTACCATTATCAATCTCAAAAATCAGTGTTATTTTATACTTTATCTTCAAACAGCAGATTCGGCTTGCAAATCGGAAATTAGTTGAGCTAACTGATCGCTACTTGCCTGATAGACGTTGCCGCAAAAGTCGCAAGTTGCTTCGGCACCATCATCCTTGATAATCATATCTTGCAGTTCAGCTTCTCCCAAAATTTTTAGTGCCCCCAAAACGCGATCGAAAGAGCAACCACAGTGGAAGCGCAACATTTGGCGTTCGGAAAAGATTTCCAACCCCATATCTCCCAATAAGTCATCAAAGATTTCAGGTAACGTCTTGCCAGCTTGCAACAATGGCGTAAATCCTGCTAGACCAGCAACCCGTGATTCCAACGTTTCTACTAAGGCTTCGTCTCTAGCGGCTTTGGGCAATACTTGTATCAGTAATCCTCCAGCAGCAGTTACTCCTGCTGCTTCCACAAACACACCTAAAACTAAGGCCGAAGGTGTTTGTTCGGAATTCACCAGATAATGAGCTACATCATCACCAATTTCGCCAGAAACTAGTTCTACCGTACTAGAGTAAGGATAACCACGACCGATATCTCGCACAACGTAGAGGTAGCCGCTACCCACAGCACCACCAACATCTAATTTACCTTTAGCATTAGGAGGCAATTCTACAGATGGATTCCCAACATATCCGCGTACCGTACCATCTAAGCCTGCGTCTACTAATATGCCACCCAAAGGCCCATCGCCCTTAACGCGGACATTCACCCTCGATCCAGTCCGCTTCATACTAGAGGCCATTAACAAGCCCGCCGTCATAGTCCGACCCAGTGCTGCCGTTGCCACATAAGAAAGCTTGTGGCGCTGCCGTGCTTCTTCTGTTAAACGTGTGGCGATCGCACCTACGGCACGAATTCCACCTTCGGCTGCTGTTGCACGAATTAACTGATCCGCCATGAATAACCTTACATTTCTTAACAAGTTAACTTTTTCTATTCTAAGTTCTCTGCTGCAAGAAAAGTAACGTAGTCGGGTGTTACGCAAATAAACAGCTGTCATTGGTCATTAGTTATTTGCAAAGGACAAAAGACTGATGACTAATGACAAAAACTATTTGCAATATTAGAAATAGCGATGTCTTATCTTTAGGTAATTCGAGAAAAATGCTGGGTAATTTTCAACAAAGCCAACTACGGATTGAAATTGAAGCATCAACAGATGCAATTCGTGACAGTCTGCTGCATCCCGTGCAACTAAAAAAATGGCTTTTAGGACAACGTTTTGCGCCAGGAATGCCAGAAGAACTACTTCCCGGATTCCAGTTTACAACCTGGACTGGGCCAATCGCGATTCATCATCAAGTAAAGGTTGTCAAATCCAACTGCCTTCGCTTACTACTCAGCGGAGGCATTGACGGGTTCCACGAATGGTACTGGGGAGAAGGTTGGGTACAGTCCCGCTTGGAAGGAGTTTCAATTTTGCCCTTGAATTTGGGTCAAACACTCAGCTTGTTGAGCTTGCGTCAGTTTTTAGCAACTCAAGAACGTTGAATTGACTGAACCTAGAAAAGGGATTTTCCTTGTCTGTATGGCTAGCCTTTTCAAGGTGACTCCAAAAATTGACTCCAAAAATCTCTTTTTTATTTCTGTGCTACTGATACTTTGCTCAAGTAGGGAAACCCACGCATACAAGTGTCCTCCTCTGTGGCTCTGCTGTTTAAAAGTAATTTATTTAAGGACTCTAGACGCAGAGAACACAGAATTGCATAGATTAAAATTCTTAAACTCCTTGTGCACCATGTTGTCCACTTTCTAAACTCATGGTAGTTAGCTATCAGTGCCATTATTATATTTCAGGTATTCTTCAAAGCTAGTTTTGGGGTGGCTATAGTCATGCTTCCCCTTTTAAATTTTTACCTTGGTTTGACGACTAACACTGAACAATTAGCCTCTTCTACAACTTGACTGCTAACAGAACCCTGAACAATTCGTTTCATCCCGATCAAGCCTCGACTGCCAATTACAATCAAGTCAGTTTTATAAATATTCGCAAGACGAATAATTTCTTCAGCGGGATCGCCAGTTACTAACTCTAACTCACTTCTGGCTGATAACTTTTCCTGATATAATTGCAGTTGCTTTTCAATATGAAAATAAGAAAACGTTGGGGACTCTGGCTGAGGGCGATCGGCAGGTAGTTCCATTTCTGACTCTGGTGTGAGAAACACATGACACAGAATAACCTTGGCGTCTTTTGAAAACACCAAACTATCTAAAGCTTGAATTACTCGTTCTGAAATATCCGAACCATCCAGAGCTACCAAAACACTATTTAGCACTGCTCTCGTCTCCTAAAGAGTAGACCCCTTACATACATAAGTATCTAGCAAAATTAGTCGGCAGTGACACTAAACTAATTTTTTATCTGACAACTTAATAAGTTTAGATATTTGAGGCTACGCCATAGGTCAGCTAGTTTTACGCCACTTTCATGCGAACGGGTTGTAGCAACTTTTCTGGAGAAGCTTTTCACGAGTTTTTGAGAGAGGAAAACCCTCTCCCAGCAACTACTGTCGGCAATGCCTCACTTGTGCTTAAAAGATAGCTGAAGGTAGGATAGCAAATGGTGTGCTTTAGCCTAGCTTACCGTAGGTATCGTTATCCAAACTTCCAGTTATTAGAAAAAATTAAGCATTCCAAATCACTATTCTTGCTGAATTCGGCGTCGGACTGAATCAGCATGGGAAGGTAAACCTTCTGCTGTTGCTAGCACATCTATGGCACCAGCCACATTTTGCAGTGCGGTTTGGGAGTATTGAATAATACTAGAATGTTTAAGGAAAGTTTCAACACCCAATGCCGAAGCAAAACGGGCAGCACCAGAAGTTGGCAAGGTATGATTAGGACCTGCCAAATAGTCTCCTACAGCTTCTGGTGTTGAGTAACCCAAAAAGATTGCCCCAGCGTGGCGAATCTGTGGTAAAAGTGCCCAAGGGTCTTTGACTTCTAATTCCAGGTGTTCGGGGGCAAATTCATTTGAGAGTTCTGCTGCGGCTTGGAGCGATTCCACAACGATAATCAAGCCGTAGTGAGCGATCGCTTTTTCTGTGTCTATTCGCCGTGGATGATCGACTAGCTGTCTTTCCAAAGCTAATTGCACATTTTTCGCCAAAGCAGCATCTGTCGTCAGCAAAATTGCTGCTGCCATTGGATCGTGTTCGGCTTGGGCTAGCAAGTCAGCAGCTACATGTACTGGATTTGCGGTTTCATCAGCAATTACCAGCACTTCGCTAGGACCTGCCAAAGAATCAATACCGACGGTGCCATAGACAAGTTTTTTCGCTAGGGTGACATAAATATTACCAGGCCCAGTAATTACATCCACTTTCGGAATTGTTTCTGTACCATAAGCTAAAGCGGCGATCGCTTGTGCACCCCCAATCCGATAAATTTCTTGCACTCCTGCTTCTTGGGCAGCTACCAAGACTGCTGGGTTAATAGCACCCCCTGGGCCTGGTGGTGTTACCATCACCACGTGCGGTACAGCAGCAACATGAGCCGGAATTGCATTCATTAGCACTGTACTGGGATAGGCGGCACGACCACCAGGCACATACAACCCGGCTCGGTCTACAGGAGTGTAGCGTTTGCCCAGTACTACTTCATCATCACCAAAGTGTACCCAGCTTTTTGGTACTCGCTGACGATGAAACGCTTCAATTTGGCGGCAAGCTAGCCGAACTGCACTCAACAACTCTTTTGATACCTGTTGATAGGCTGCATCCAATTCCGAGCCTGTAACTCGGAGTTCTTCTGCTTTGAGGGTTTGTTTGTCAAATTCATCCGTGTAATGCAATACAGCTTTGTCGCCTTGGCGCTTCACTGCTTGCAAAATTTCCCGCACCGTTGCTTCTTTGTGAAGTACCTGTTCGTCATGGGTGCGATCGCAGATCCGTTGTAGTTCTGCTCTAACGTCTGCCTGCTGAGTAATAATTCGCAGCATGGAGTAAGGACAATGCCAAAATTATAATATTGCCACCTGAGATTTAGTATTGCTCTTGACCCACTGGGGTGTGCAAGCTGACTCTAATTCTCTTCTCTAGCTTAACCTGGATTTTTTTGATACTCTCAAGGCTACCAGCGTATAGTTTGCTTGAGAAGGCGACTTCATTGCTCAATCCGACAAGCCTTGACTGGCTAGCGGTAGGAAGCAGGTGTGCCATTTCCCACTCCCCTTACACCCTTTCCCTCAATCCTTGGGGGATGCAGATGGTATGTTACATCCAATCCCCCTGAATTTATAGGGGTTATGGTTTGAGTATAATTTTTACTTATTTCCCTAACTTTTACTAGTTTAATGTGTGTACAGGCACGATATATCGGTTCTATACTTGACAACCTCTGAGATTTAGCTCTTTACAGTTCCTGCCTCTAAATAATACATTTGGTTTACGGACAAATTATATTTATTGGCAATCACATTGCTTAGTCAGGTTGTGATGAGTTAGGGTGAAATTTATTTAGATGTATTTTAGTTTAACGCATTTCCTCAATTGACGAAATACTAAATTGGCGAGTGGAGACTATAGAACTAATAATATTGACGATCTTCATTCATGCCCAATACCTAATTCCATAATTTTTTTAGGAAATTATAACATTGGCAATTTGGATGCTATATTAGTAAATCTAGTAGTGTGTGTACATAATTAATAATCGTATTTTTGGAATTGACTGTGGCGAATACAAAGTCTGCTCTCAAGCGTGCCCAAATCGCAGAACGTAACCGACTGCGTAATAAATCTTACAAATCAGCAGTTAAAACGCTGATGAAGAAATACCTCAATGCTGTAGCTGCTTATACAGCTAATCCTACCGCAGAATTAAAACAAGAAGCGCAGGCTAGGTTATCCGAGGCTTATGGCAAAATTGATAAGGCGATCAAACGAGGTGTTCTTCACCCAAACAATGGGGCAAGAAAAAAATCAAGATTGGCTCACAAACTAAAACCCATCACACAAACAGCTGAGTAGTCATTGGTAATTTGTCCTTAGTCATTAGTCATTGATAACAAAACAAACGACAAATGACGAAGGACAAACAACATAGACGCGCCAGCGGCTTCCCGCAGGGTAGGACAAAAGATGCAACTGATAGACACGCACGTACATCTTAACTTTGATAGTTTTCAGCCGGATTTAGCAATAGTGCGATCGCGGTGGCAAGAAGCAGGTGTAGTGCGTTTAGTACATTCCTGTGTTCACCCGGAGGAGTTTTCCAGTATTCAATCCATAGCCCAAGAGTTCCCCGAAATTAGTTTTGCTGTGGGATTACATCCTTTAGATGCAGATAAATGGAATGGCGAGACAACTGAGAAAATCAAAACTTTAGCGAGTTCTGACTCAAATGTGGTAGCAATTGGGGAAATGGGGCTGGATTTTTACAAAGCCGATAACTATGAGCAACAGTATCTGGTGTTTGAGTCCCAGTTGGCAATTGCATCTGAACTAAACTTACCAGTGATTATCCACTGCCGTGATGCTGCCGTGGCAACCAAAGAAGTGTTGCATAAATGGCGGCAACTCAAAGGAGAAAGAGTGCGGGGTGTAATGCATTGCTGGGGAGGAACACCTGAAGAAACTCAATGGTTTCTCGATTTAGGCTTTTATATCAGCTTTAGCGGAACAGTGACATTCAAAAGCGCCAAAGCGATTCAATCTTCTGCGGCGATGGTGAGTAGCGATCGCCTACTGATTGAAACAGACTGCCCATTTCTCGCTCCAGTTCCGAAACGGGGCGAGAGGCGCAACGAGCCTGCCTATGTACTTTACGTAGCCGAGCAAGTAGCTAAACTGCGTAAGGAAACGGTAGAGGCGATCGCCCATCAAACTACCCAAAATGCTTGTGAATTATTCGGTCTGTCAATATCAAGTGTGTCCTAGTATCTTTTGTTAAGTTGTGTAAAAAAAATAAAACTATAGGTAGACAAAAATATGCTAACATTATGGCCTCAAAAAGATTTTGCTTGCGCCATAATAATAGAGGAAGGAGCATAAAACTTCTCATCTTGATTTTCCATACTGTTATGGCTTGCCCATCCTCAAAATCTCTACAAGCGGATGCTCTCCACGCATTACTAACCTTACCAACCTAAATTGAGCTAGACTTTTGCACAACATCGGTTTAGTGTGTATTGAACCTATTCAAAATCGTTAAACAAAAATTGCCTTGTGAGTATAATCCAGCAAAATAAAGTGATTCTGATTCAAAATCGACAAGGTGCGGATCGTTCCCTCAGTCTTAGGATATCTAAGATATCACTAAGAGTATTAACAGTGGGGTGGATTTAAAACACACTGTGTAGAGCGGCGTCAGCGAATTAACGCGCTTTTTGGAGGGGAAGTGAAGAAAGTAAATCAAGTTCAGGAATATTTTAACTGGATATTCTTTTTGAAATGGGCATTGGGAAGCCAGTGCGTTGAGTGGCTTTGGCGACTTGTACCGCTTCGAGGAAATAAGCTACGCATAGCGTCTGCGACTAAACAAGCAACTGGCGTCATTCGGTATGAGATGCAGGAGGAAAAGAATTTCAGCAAGTTTTCCCCCGATCCCATAGTACTGAGTGCCCATTACTTAGTGCCTATTAGGGGTGATTGCTTCCTTGTCAAAATTGCTCATTCCAGCCAGATTTAATCGCTGCGGTCTACACCTAATAAATCACAAGTGTGTAAGAAAAAGTTCCCAAACAACTACTAAGGACATTGGCTAGCAGTGGGAAGCGTTAAACAGCAGTGTCCAAGGGAAAATTGTACCAGGTTGACAAAGGAAGAGGCATGACTAAAGAAACATATATGGAACCCGCCTTTCTGTTACCCGACTTGATTGAAATCCAGCGCTCAAGCTTTCGCTGGTTTTTAGAAGAAGGGCTGATAGAAGAACTGAATTCCTTTAGTCCTATTACAGATTATACGGGTAAATTAGAACTGCACTTTTTGGGTCATAACTACAAACTCAAGGAGCCAAAGTACAGCGTCGAAGAAGCCAAACGGCGGGATAGTACTTATGCTGTCCAAATGTATGTTCCCACACGGTTGATTAATAAGGAAACCGGGGAAATCAAAGAGCAAGAGGTATTCATTGGTGATTTGCCTTTGATGACCGATCGCGGCACGTTTATTATTAACGGAGCCGAGCGGGTAATTGTCAACCAAATAGTGCGATCGCCAGGTGTCTATTACAAATCAGAAATAGACAAAAACGGTCGACGTACTTATTCTGCCAGTCTCATTCCCAACCGAGGAGCATGGCTGAAATTTGAAACAGACCGTAACGATTTGGTGTGGGTACGTATTGACAAAACCCGCAAATTGAGCGCCCAGGTACTCCTAAAAGCTTTAGGTTTATCAGACAACGAAATTTTCGATGCCTTACGCCACCCCGAATATTTCCAAAAGACCATTGAAAAAGAAGGGCAATTTTCTGAAGAAGAAGCCTTAATGGAGTTATATCGCAAACTCCGTCCTGGTGAACCACCCACAGTCTTAGGCGGACAACAACTTTTAGACTCCCGTTTCTTTGACCCGAAACGTTATGACCTTGGTCGCGTTGGACGGTATAAGCTGAACAAAAAATTGCGCCTTTCTGTCCCAGATACCATGCGCGTGCTAACTCCTGGCGATATTTTGGCAGCTGTAGATTACCTGATCAACCTTGAGTATGACATTGGTAATATAGATGACATCGACCACTTAGGTAATCGGCGGGTGAGAAGCGTTGGGGAATTGCTACAAAACCAAGTAAGAGTAGGCTTAAACCGCCTAGAGAGAATCATTCGGGAGCGGATGACGGTATCCGATGCTGAAGTGCTAACTCCCGCTTCCTTGGTAAACCCCAAACCATTGGTAGCAGCAATTAAAGAATTCTTTGGTTCCAGCCAGTTAAGTCAGTTCATGGATCAAACCAATCCTCTGGCAGAACTGACCCACAAACGCCGTTTGAGTGCCCTTGGCCCTGGTGGTTTAACCCGCGAACGCGCTGGCTTTGCCGTGCGAGATATACATCCTAGTCACTATGGACGCATTTGCCCCATTGAGACACCAGAAGGGCCAAACGCCGGATTGATTGGCTCCTTGGCAACCCATGCGCGGGTTAACCTGTACGGGTTCCTCGAAACACCATTTAGACCTGTAGAAAATGGGCGAGTTAGATTCGATCTACCTCCAGCCTACATGACAGCCGATGAAGAAGACGACCTACGGGTTGCTCCTGGAGACATTCCTGTAGATGAAACGGGGCACATTATTGGGCCACAAGTGCCAGTCCGGTATCGCCAAGAATTTTCCACCACAACACCAGAACAAGTGGACTACGTAGCAGTATCTCCCGTACAGATTGTGTCGGTAGCAACCAGCATGATTCCTTTCTTGGAGCATGATGACGCTAACCGAGCGCTGATGGGATCGAACATGCAACGGCAAGCAGTTCCCCTACTCAAACCAGAGCGTCCTTTGGTCGGTACTGGTTTGGAAGCCCAAGGAGCAAGAGACTCTGGGATGGTGATTGTATCGCGCACCGATGGCGATGTCACTTATGTAGATGCTACAGAAATTCGCGTCCGTCCGAAACCTAACACCCCCGAAATTAAATACGTCCTTTCCAAGTACCAACGTTCCAACCAAGACACCTGTTTAAACCAAAAACCTCTCGTCCGCATTGGGGAAAAAGTAGTCGCAGGTCAGGTATTGGCTGATGGCTCCTCCACCGAAGGCGGTGAATTGGCGCTAGGACAAAATATCGTCGTTGCCTATATGCCTTGGGAAGGGTACAACTACGAAGATGCAATTTTAATCTCTGAAAGACTGGTGCAAGATGATGTCTACACCTCAATTCACATTGAAAAATATGAAATTGAAGCTAGACAAACCAAACTCGGGCCAGAAGAAATTACCAGAGAAATTCCCAACGTCGGGGAAGATGCCTTGCGTCAGTTGGACGAACAAGGAATCATTCGCATTGGGGCATGGGTAGAAGCTGGTGATATCTTGGTAGGAAAAGTTACACCAAAAGGTGAATCTGACCAACCGCCAGAAGAAAAACTCTTACGTGCCATCTTTGGTGAGAAAGCACGGGATGTGCGAGACAATTCCCTGCGAGTACCAAACGGTGAAAAAGGCCGCGTAGTTGATGTGCGCTTGTTTACTCGCGAACAAGGTGATGAACTGCCGCCAGGAGCCAATATGGTAGTCCGGGTGTATGTTGCGCAAAAACGCAAAATCCAAGTTGGCGATAAAATGGCAGGACGCCACGGTAATAAAGGGATTATTTCTCGGATATTACCAGCAGAAGATATGCCTTATTTGCCCGATGGAACACCTGTGGACATTGTACTCAACCCCTTGGGCGTACCCAGTCGGATGAACGTTGGACAAGTATTTGAGTGCCTGTTGGGTTGGGCTGGTCAGACTTTGGGAGTGCGTTTTAAGATTACTCCCTTTGACGAAATGTACGGGGAAGAGTCATCTCGCCGAATTGTGCATGGCAAATTGCAAGAAGCACGAGACGAAACAGGCAAAGACTGGGTATATAACCCAGATAATCCAGGCAAAATCATGGTGTATGACGGTCGTACAGGCGAACCCTTTGACCGAGCAATTACCATCGGTGTGGCTTACATGCTGAAACTGGTGCATTTGGTGGATGATAAGATCCACGCCCGTTCCACAGGCCCATACTCACTAGTGACTCAGCAACCCTTGGGTGGTAAAGCACAACAAGGTGGTCAAAGATTTGGAGAAATGGAAGTGTGGGCATTAGAAGCCTTTGGGGCAGCTTACACCTTACAGGAATTGCTCACAGTGAAATCTGACGATATGCAAGGACGGAATGAAGCGTTAAATGCGATCGTTAAAGGTAAGGCAATTCCTCGACCTGGAACTCCAGAATCCTTTAAAGTGCTAATGCGCGAGTTGCAATCATTGGGATTAGACATTGCCGTACACAAGGTAGAAACTCAAGCAGACGGCAGTTCCCTAGATGTGGAAGTCGATTTAATGGCAGATCAATCAGCCCGTCGCACACCTCCTCGACCAACTTATGAATCTCTTTCTCGCGAATCGCTAGAAGATGACGAATAATCAATAGTCATTAGTCCTTAGTTCTTTGTCATTAGCAAAAGACTAAGGACTAATGATCAATGACCAATGACTAATGACTAAATATGAGACCTGCCCAAACTAATCAGTTTGACTACGTAAAAATCGGCTTGGCTTCCCCTGAACGCATTCGTCAGTGGGGCGAGAGAACATTGCCCAATGGTCAAGTAGTCGGTGAAGTTACCAAACCAGAGACGATTAACTACCGAACTCTCAAGCCAGAGATGGATGGCTTATTTTGTGAGCGCATTTTTGGCCCCGCGAAAGATTGGGAATGCCATTGTGGCAAGTATAAAAGAGTCCGTCATAGGGGTATTGTCTGTGAGCGCTGTGGAGTAGAAGTCACCGAGTCACGCGTGCGTCGCCACCGCATGGGCTATATTAAACTCGCCGCACCAGTAGCTCACGTGTGGTATCTCAAAGGCATTCCTAGCTATATTTCCATCCTGTTAGATATGCCCTTGCGGGATGTCGAGCAGATTGTTTATTTCAACTCTTATGTTGTCCTGAGTCCAGGGAATGCCGAAACTCTAACTTACAAACAACTACTGAGTGAAGATCAGTGGTTAGAAATAGAAGACCAAATTTATAGCGAAGATTCTGTACTGCAAGGCGTAGAGGTAGGTATTGGTGCTGAAGCGCTGTTGCGCTTGCTTGCCGATATCAATTTGGAACAAGAAGCTGAAAGCCTACGCGAAGAAATTGGCAACGCCAAAGGACAAAAAAGAGCCAAGTTAATTAAGCGACTGCGGGTAATTGACAACTTCATCGCCACTGGTTCAAAACCAGAGTGGATGGTAATGGCAGTTATTCCCGTGATTCCCCCCGACTTGCGCCCAATGGTGCAGCTAGATGGCGGCCGGTTTGCCACCAGCGATTTAAATGATTTATATCGGCGAGTAATTAACCGTAATAATCGTTTAGCACGCTTGCAAGAAATTTTAGCACCTGAGATTATTGTGAGGAACGAAAAGCGGATGCTGCAAGAAGCAGTGGATGCTTTGATTGACAATGGTCGTCGGGGACGCACTGTGGTCGGGGCAAATAACCGACCCCTAAAATCTTTGTCCGACATTATTGAGGGTAAGCAAGGACGTTTCCGACAAAACTTGTTAGGTAAACGAGTTGATTACTCTGGACGTTCGGTTATTGTGGTCGGGCCAAAGCTGAAAATTCACCAGTGCGGTTTGCCAAGAGAAATGGCAATTGAGCTATTTCAACCATTTGTGATTAACCGCCTGATTCGTAGCGGGATGGTAAATAACATCAAAGCTGCGAAAAAGCTGATATCCCGCAACGATCCCAGTGTTTGGGATGTCTTAGAAGAGGTGATTGAAGGACATCCTGTGATGCTAAACAGGGCGCCAACATTGCACCGTTTGGGGATTCAGTCTTTTGAACCAATTTTAGTAGAAGGTAGAGCGATTCAACTTCATCCTCTCGTCTGTCCAGCCTTTAACGCCGATTTTGACGGCGACCAAATGGCGGTACACGTCCCACTATCGTTAGAAAGTCAGGCTGAAGCGCGGTTATTGATGTTGGCTTCTAATAATATTTTGTCACCAGCCACAGGTAAACCGATCATCACGCCTAGCCAAGACATGGTTTTAGGGGCGTATTACTTAACAGCAGAAAATCCCGGTGCAACAAAAGGCGCAGGAAAGTACTTTTCTTCACTAGAGGATGTAATTATGGCTTTCCAGCAGGAGCAAGTTGACTTGCACGCCTATATATATGTGCGATTTGACGGTGAAATAGAATCAGACCAACCGGATACAGAACCCGTAAAAGTGACGGAAAACGAAGATGGTACCCGCACACTACTCTATAAGTTCCGTCGAGTCAGACAAGACGCTAAAGGCAATGTAATTTCTCAGTATATATATACCACTCCCGGTCGCGTTATTTACAATAATGCTATTCAGGAAGCACTAGCAAGTTAATTCGTAATCTCTAATTCGTAATTCGTAATTATTGAAGAATTAATTACGAATTACGAACTACGAATTACGAATTATTAATTATTGATGACTCAGGACTAATGACTAATGAATAACGAAAAAATGATTTTTCGCAATCGGGTGGTTGATAAAGGTCAACTGAGAAATTTAATTTCTTGGGCCTTTACATATTATGGTACGGCGCGAACCGCAGTAATGGCGGACAAACTAAAAGATTTAGGATTTCGCTACGCTACCAAAGCAGGGGTTTCCATCAGTGTAGATGACTTAATGGTGCCACCAACTAAGCGATTGCTCTTAGAAGCAGCCGAAGAAGAAATTCGTGCCACTGAAACTCGTTACCAACGGGGAGAAATCACAGAAGTAGAACGTTTCCAAAAGGTAATCGATACTTGGAATGGTACTAGTGAAGCTTTGAAAGATGAAGTAGTAGTTCACTTCAAGAAGACTAATCCCTTAAACTCCGTATACATGATGGCATTCTCTGGGGCACGGGGTAACATCTCTCAAGTGCGGCAGTTGGTGGGGATGCGGGGATTGATGGCAGATCCCCAAGGGGAAATTATCGATTTGCCCATTAAAACTAACTTCCGTGAAGGACTCACAGTGACGGAATACATTATTTCGTCTTACGGTGCCAGAAAAGGATTGGTGGATACTGCCTTGCGGACGGCTGACTCTGGTTATTTAACGCGCCGATTGGTGGACGTATCCCAGGATGTAATTATTCGGGAATTTGACTGCGGCACCACTAGAGGTCTTGCGATTCAACCAATGACAGAAGGGGCCAAAACTTTGATTCCTCTAGCAACCCGCTTGATGGGACGGGTAATTGGTGAAGATGTGGTGCATCCGGTAACAAAAGAAGTGATTGCAGCACGTAATACCCCAATTTCTGAGGATTTGGCCAAGAAAATTGAAAAATCTGGGGTGAGAGAAGTTGTGGTACGATCGCCCTTAACTTGTGAAGCCGCACGTTCCGTCTGTCAACACTGCTACGGCTGGAGTTTGGCACACGCCAAGATGGTAGATTTGGGTGAAGCTGTGGGGATTATTGCCGCTCAAAGTATCGGCGAACCTGGTACTCAGTTAACCATGCGGACATTCCACACTGGTGGGGTGTTTACTGGAGAAGTAGCGCAACAAGTTCGTTCTAAAATCGATGGGACTGTTAAGCTTCCCCGCAAACTGAAGACCAGAACATATCGTACCCGCCACGGGGAAGATGCCCTTTATATTGAGGCTAATGGCATCATGCTTTTGGAACCAACAAAAGTAGGTGATGTTACCCCAGATAACCAAGAGGTTCACCTTACCCAAGGTTCAACACTATATGTATTTGATGGAAATAAGGTAAAACAAGGTCAGTTGTTGGCAGAGGTTGCCCTTGGTGGACGCACAACTCGGACTAATACAGAAAAAGCAGTTAAAGATGTAGCCTCTGACTTAGCAGGGGAAGTGCAATTTGCCGAAGTTGTTCCAGAACAAAAAACCGATCGTCAAGGCAATACCACAACCACAGCCGCACGCGGTGGCTTGATTTGGATTTTGTCTGGGGAAGTTTACAACTTGCCGCCTGGTGCAGAATTGGTGGTCAAAAATGGTGATGCGATCGCTTCTAATGGAGTTTTAGCAGAAACTAAGTTAACCAGTTTGCATGGCGGTGTGGTGCGCTTGCCAGAAGCTACCCCAGGTAAGAGTACTAGGGAAATTGAAATTATCACCGCTTCTGTGGTCTTAGACCAAGCAACGGTGACAGTCCAAAGTTCCCAAGGGCGTAATAACTACTTAGTTTCCACTGGTAACAACCAAGTATTTAACCTCAGAGCTACACCAGGTACAAAAGTGCAAAATGGTCAAGTAGTAGCTGAGTTAATCGACGATCGTTATCGCACAACCACTGGTGGATTCCTGAAATTTGCAGGTGTCGAAGTCCAGAAAAAAGGCAAAGCCAAGCTGGGTTATGAAGTCGTGCAGGGCGGTACACTGTTGTGGATTCCCGAAGAAAGCCACGAAGTTAATAAAGATATCTCCTTACTGTTAGTGGAAGACGGTCAGTTTGTCGAAGCTGGCACCGAAGTAGTAAAAGATATCTTCTGCCAAAACAGTGGTGTGATAGAAGTGACCCAGAAAAACGACATCCTGCGAGAAGTGGTGGTGAAACCAGGGGAACTACTGATGGTGGACGATCCCGAATCAGTTATCGGGCGAGATAACACCTTCATCCAACCAGGTGAAGAATTCCAAGGCAATGTCGCTACGGAATTGCGTTACATCCAGTATGTAGAGACACCAGAAGGACCCGCCCTGTTGAGCCGTCCAGTAGTTGAGTTTGCCGTCCCTGATAATCCAGATGTGCCATCAACTACATCGGTAAGTCAACAGACCGGGCGATCGATTCAATTAAGAGCGGTGCAGCGACTACCTTATAAAGATTCAGAACGCGTCAAATCTGTTGAAGGTGTGGAACTGCTGCGAACTCAGCTAGTACTGGAAATTGAGCAAGAAGGGGAACAAGATCATAATGCTTCGCCCTTAGCAGCAGATATTGAATTAGTAGAGGATACCGAAGACCCAGAAGTTCAACGTTTACAACTAGTGATTTTGGAATCCTTGGTAATTCGTCGAGACATTACCGCCGATGCCACCCAAGGTAGTACCCAGACGACACTTGAGGTACACGATGGGTTAACCATCGCTCCAGGTTCTGTAGTCGCACGTACCCAAATCTTGTGTAAAGAAGGCGGGGAAGTACGAGGTGTTCAAAAAGGAACCGAAAACGTGCGTCGCTGTTTGGTGTTGCGTGACGCTGACAGGCTTCCGATTAATACTAGTACTCAGCCAAAGGTAAAAGTGGGTGACTTGCTAGTAGAAGGTACAGAAGTTGCTCCTGGAGTTTTTGCCCCAGAATCAGGACAAGTAGTGGACGTTAAAAAGTTAGGAGTTAAGAGTGAGGAGTTAGGAGTTAATTCCGAAACTCCTAACTCCTCACTTCAAACTCAGAACTACGTTGTTACTACCCGTATCGGTCGCCCTTATCGAGTCAGCCCTGGTGCTGTGTTGCAGATAGAAGACGGTGATTTGGTACAACGGGGTGATAACTTGGTGTTGCTAGTGTTTGAACGCGCCAAAACCGGAGATATCATTCAAGGTTTGCCTCGGATTGAGGAATTACTTGAAGCTCGTAAACCCAAAGAAGCGTGCATCTTATGTCGGCGGGGCGGAGAAGTTAAGGTGGTTTACGGTGACGGTGATGAAGCGATCGCCATCAAGGTTGTAGAATCAAATGGCGTGGTGACAGATTATCCTCTGGGACCCGGACAAAATTTGATTGTGCCAGATGGCTCGACAGTATTAGCAGGACAACCGTTGACTGATGGCCCATCCAATCCCCATGAAATTTTGGAAATCTTCTTTAGCTTGGGTTCTGAAGATGGAATTTATGCTTGTGCTAGCCTTGCTTTACAGAAAGTACAAACCTTCTTAGTGAATGAAGTGCAAATGGTGTACCAATCTCAAGGGATTGATATTTCCGATAAGCACATTGAAGTAATTGTTCGCCAGATGACCAACAAAGTCAGGATTGATGATGGTGGTGACACCACAATGCTTCCTGGCGAATTGGTAGAACTGCGCCAAGTCGAGCAGGTGAACGAAGCTATGGCAATTACAGGGGGTGCTAGGGCACAGTACACTCCAGTATTATTGGGGATCACCAAAGCATCGTTGAACACTGATAGCTTTATTTCCGCCGCGTCCTTCCAAGAGACAACACGGGTACTCACCGAAGCAGCTATCGAAGGCAAATCTGACTGGCTGCGCGGATTAAAAGAAAACGTGATTATCGGGCGATTGATTCCGGCTGGTACTGGATATAATACCTATGAAGAACCAGGAGCGATCGATGACTATGCTGCTGAAATTACCAGCAGTGTGTTAGATGAAGTTGACGATCCCCTAGATATGGTTTTAGACGATCGCACAGCTCGCAACTATAATTTAGATTCTCCTACTCTTGGAGAATCTGGCTTTGGCAGCAGACGTGCAGAAAGGTCAATTCTAGATGAAGAAGACGAATTAATTGCTGACGAAGTAGTAGACGACGACGATTACGAGGAAGAAGAGGAAGACGACGAAGATGATTTCGACGACGAATAGAGATTTGAAATTTCGCGTCTAAAAGGTAAAAGGTAATATCGAGTTTGCTCAATTACCAATAATCAAATTACCTCACCTATGCTAGCGCACTCCTTACCAAGGGGCGCGCTAGTTCCAGTTTTACCCCTAACGAGCAAGTCGTCGTATTCAATTAAAAGAAGCAATCGCAATCAATAGACTGAAATTTTCTGTTTCACAGAGTCTAGTCATTTACATTGCTTAAAATCTTGTATTTAGTCCTCTTGAGAAGACTTTAGCTATTAGCTTGAGAATTTCTTTCCAACCAGGATAACAACGAACTGAATAATTGAAAAGATGTTAGGAATCATAACCCTAGAAAAAGAGGAGATTAAGCATTAGCTGTTATTTTGAATTTCATCTAACTTAGCACGCACTGCTTGGATATCCTGCCACATCAACCATTTTGGCGCACCTCTTTCTTTAGAAGGATTACGCAGCAAGTAAGAAGGATGAAATATTGGCATACATAAACGCCCTTCCCACTCCAACCACTGGCCGCGAATTTTCGTAATTCCCCGCTTATCACCAGTGATTCCTTTGACAGCAGTTGCACCCGTTAACAGAATTATTTTGGGGTCAACTAAGCGAATTTGTTCTAGTAAGTAGGGTAAACAAGCCGTCACTTCTACAGGAGTGGGAACTCTATTATCTGGTGGGCGACATTTATTGATATTGGCAATATATACATCATGCTCAGTAGTCAGATTCACCGATGCCAAAATTTTCTCTAGCAATTGTCCCGATCTGCCTACAAATGGTAAACCCGTTTCATCTTCATTTTGACCTGGCGCTTCTCCCACAACCATAATTGGTGCTTTGAGATTGCCGCGTCCGACAACAGCATGAGTGCGAGTGTCTCCCAACGCACAACGGTGGCAGCGATCGCAATCCTGTGTCAATTCCGTTATATCAGAATAAGTTCCGGGAGCGATCGGAATTTTTGCGTCTGTAGGAATCAGTTCTCGTTGATTAAAAGTTGAGTCGTCGAAGAGGCTGAGTTGGGTTTCGCTGCTCATGAAAATCAGGATTTTGGCATCAGCGCCAGCTGTTATATCTGAGTTAAATAGCCTTTTGGTTGCATATTTATCAGAACAGTAAACTTTTGCTGAATACTTAATTAATTATACAAATCTTATTGTATCAGTTAATTTGAGACAAAATTCAGTCATGATAAAAGCAGTGCCGTCTTAAAATGCTGGGGGAAACCATGTCACATACCCCACTTTTCGCCGATCGTACCCATGCAGGTGAGTTATTGGCGCAAGTAATTCATGATGTTTTGACTCAGCAAACTATTGATTCTGGGGTAAAGCCTGTACCAATTGTTTATGCTTTGCCAAGAGGAGGTGTACCAGTAGCAGCACCAATAGCACGTCTTTTAGATTGTCCGTTGACAATTGTTGTCGCAAAAAAGATTAGCCATCCAGAAAACCCAGAATTAGCAATTGGTGCAGTGACTACTTCTGGAAATGTTCTTTGGGCCGATCAAAAGCTATTTCGCTCCAAACATGATGCGCGGTGGCGAGAAATAGCTTTAAATAAAGCGATAAACCTTGCTAAATCTCTTGAGGCTCAATTAATTCCTACTTGTCCGCAAGTAAATGCAGAGAATGCTACGTTGATCTTAATTGATGATGGTATTGCTACAGGTATGACAATAGCGGTAGCAGCAACTGCTATGAGAGCGCTTTCTCCAGCAGCAGTTTGGCTATGTACTCCAGTAGCGCCACAAAAATTGCTACCTTGGTTAGAACAGTGGGGCGATCGCACAATCATATTGGAAACACCCGAACCCTTCTGGAGTGTGAGTAATTTTTACGCAGAATTTCCCCAAGTAGATACATTAGAAGTTCTCGTATATCTCCAACAACAAAAGACAATCGGGTGAATCGATCTGTGCGAGTAATTTTGAATTGTTTCCAGTCTTGCTTTTTAACTATTTGAAGATGTTCCCTGCTGATATTGCATAGCTTTGGCATAATCACCCAAGGCGTAGCAAGCGACTTTCAGACTGGCAAGAGCTTGTTCTTCACTGCGACGATCTTTGATATTTCTAGCTAACAGCAAACGTTCTTCATAATACGTAATTGCTTTATTATAGTCACCCAAAGCTTCACAAGCAACTCCTAAACTACTCAAAGACTGTTCCTCACTACGCTTGTCTTGAATTTCTTTGGCTAATTGCAATCGATCTTGATAATACTTAATCGCTTTGGTATAATCACCTAAAGCATAACAAGCATTGCCCAGATTCTTCAGCACCTGAGAAGCACTGCGAACATTTTTTAAGGAGCGTGATAGTACTACACATTGCTCATAATAGGCGATAGCTTTTGGGTAATTGTTCAAAGCATACCAAGCATTACCCAAATTTTTGAGTACCTGTTCTTCGCCCCAATGATCTTTGAGTTCCCGCACAATTTCTAGACTTTGCTGTTGATACTCAATAGCCTGTGTAAAATTACCTAAAGCTTTATACACCAATCCCAAATTATTGAGTGCCGCGACTTGACTGCGTTTGTCTTGCAACTGTTGCGTTATTTTCAAACATTTTTCTAGAAACTCAATAGCCTTTTTATGATCGTTCAAATGACGGTATGCATTTCCTAAATGGGAAAGTGCTTGCATCTGCAATGCTAAATCTGAGGTGTTATTAAGCAAAGACAGACACTGTTGGGAGTAAGAGATAGCACCTTTGTAGTCTCCAGCACTGTAAGTTACCAATCCTAAAAAAGAAAGTACCTGTGCCTGTTTTTCTAAATCGCCAACTGTTTGAAACAACCCCAAGGATTGTTGTAAAGACTTCATAGCCGTTATTAATTCACCACCTTGTTGCTGTTGAATTCCTTGCCTTAGTAGCTTGGACGCTTCTGACAAATGGTCATCACTTTCTTGTAAAGGTATTATTTCTGCTTGTGAACCAGAGTCAAATTCATGAGTAATTGTATTACGCTTCACTGGTTTTAGGTATGTTATGGGTAATTGCAAGGGAACTGTATTTTTCGATCTGGTTATTCCATTCGCCTTTAGACATCAACTTCTTCCTGTGAAGTCTGGTGCTAAATCTAGTGTTCCCAAAACCAGGGCGCATCTTTCATCAGTCCGCTTTACCACAGCATAAGTTTAGGACAGGTAAGAGTTTATATAGCGATCGCTAACTAAGACTTTTATATTTATGCTCGTGAAGAGTAATAACTATATAGCAATCTTAGGTGATTTTTTAAAAAGAAATTACCAGCTAAAGTGGTCGAATCAAGATATC